>NZ_JSDQ01000099.1:0-17193 GCF_000813665.1 Neochlamydia sp. EPS4
CAAACATCTTTTTATTAAAAATCAAAGAGGATCTCCCAGAACGAGGCTTGCTATTGATCTTGATCTTAATGATCCTGTGGACCAATTAAATATTTTAGGGGTAGAAAAACTTGACCTGGAGTATGAATTAGATCAACGCATAGATTTCATTACAAGCTTTAAAGAAGTTTACACCCTATTTGAAAAGTATGTGCTAGAAGCAGAAAAAGCTTCACAAGGCGCAGAAAATACTTTTCCTCTATTACTAACATAAATATTGGAAATTAGAAAGAAATAAAAAAGTTATTACTTTACCTCCCTAAACTCTCTTTTTTTTGCAGAAAAAATTAAGGATTTCTATGTTGCCAGCCGTCAACTTTCCTCATTATGATTTTAATTATTACTTAACCCCTCTCCACCATGAAATCCTTCAAGAATGCAACTCTCCATTAAAAAGACATATAAAATATAATTTATTAAGCTCTACTTTAAAAGTGGATATTAAAATAGCAAAGCTTTCTTTAGACATTCTTAACCAATCCAGTAAAAGCTGCCGAGAGATTACAGAAAAAATTTTATATGTAATTATAACTGAGGGTAAAAATAATATAAGGGAGATATTGAAAAAGCTTACTAAGATTTTTGCAATGAAGGGGGAGCAAGCTCTGGGCACCTGTGTGGACATGCAGGAGAATTTTAGCTTGCCTGTAATTTTAGAAGCTATTGAGGCTTTTTACCAAATTACCTTATTAACCACTGCGCCTTTGTCCTCGATCTCTCACTTTTCTCCTTATGAGGTAGCAATAAGAAAGCTTGGATTAAAATTGAAAAACCAGCGTAACAATCTGGAAAAGATAAATTCAATAGCCCCATTTAAAAAGCAAGAGCACCCTCCACAGGCTCCCTTGCTTAAAACAGTTCCAGCAAATCTATTAAATGCTTTAGAAAAAAGCTTTTCCCTCCCTCATTTAATCCAAACAGCTATTAGCTATCTAGACTTTTCTTTAGAAAAAAATCAAGTAGAGATAGAAACCTACAAATCCTTTTTTTCTAAGGTAAAAAAGGATTCCAAGCTTAATGAGATCTCTAAAGTTGCTCTCATTAAAATTACTATCCTTGCATCCCGCAGAAAAGATTCTTGGGGAGAAAAAGAGCTTTGTCTAGCAAAGCTAGAAGAGATACTTGCAGAAGCCCAACATATTTATAAAAAATGGGGAGAAGAAACGCTGCAGATTTTCTACGAGGCTACGCTTGTACACTTTTCCATTAGGCTAGAGCATATTATACATATTCTCAAGCTTATGCATATTTTGGCGGAAGATCTACAGACAGCCGAACATGCTTTTGAATTATTAGATTGTTACTCCAACTGCCAGCTAAGCCCTGATCAGTTCTTAGAAAAGCTAGAGCAGCTTGCACCTACTACCCATACGAATGCATCTATTCTAGAAAAAGATATAAAAAATGTGCTTGAAAGATTTAAAAAAGATGATGGCCATGTTCACTTCTGCCTTCCTGACGTGCATTTAAAAACTATTACTAAGCAGTTCTCCTTAATACAAGGTTTGTGCCACAAGTGGAAACATTTGCAGTTGGAAGAATTAATTAGTTTGGCACATAAAATCCGTCTTCACCTTCAGCCAAACTATAGCGATATTTTAAAGATTATGGCTATCGGTCACTTAGCTTTAAAGATAAAATTTCAAATAGAGCTTCATAGCATTCAAACCCTGACCGTACTAGGTTTATTAGCGCATAAGACAAGTTGCATAGCTCAAGTCAAGACAGGCGAAGGTAAGTCCTTGATTGTGACCTTGCTTGCTTTTGTATTAGCTATGCAGAATAAAAGCGTTCACGTTATCTCTTCTTCAAAAAACCTAGCCATGCGTGACCAGCTACAAGCAGCCAAATTTTTTAACATTTTTGCAATTAGTTCCTCGCATATCTGCAAAAATGAGCCAGAAGCTAATTCCTTCAAAGCAAATATACTATATGGAACTGCCACTGATTTTGAGTTTGCTGTGATGCGCGAAATGCTTTATTTTAAGCCAATCTTTCCTCAACATTCCGAACCTAACCTTTTTAAACGTTTTAATTATGCAATCATTGATGAACTAGATAATTTAACGATCGATACAGCAGCTAATAGTGCACGATTAGGACATGCTGCTGAAATACATTTTAGTTGGGTATACAAGCCCATATTTGCATTTGTAAAAGCAAACTATACTAAAGGTCTTTTTAAGGATGAATCCCTCCAACAACTTAAAGAATTTTTAAAAGAATATTCAAATGGAAAATTTAGTTCTCAAGTTCATCAATTAGCCAATAGACAATTAAAAAATTGGCTCAAATCCGCTTTTAAAGCCCTTTTCATTTTGCAGGAAAATATAGATTATGTGGTTGATGCTAAAAGCGGCGAAGATAAAAAAAAGATTTTAATCGTCGATGCAGTTAATACAGGGCGCATACACAAGCATTCTCGTTGGAGCCATGGCCTACATGAATTTGTGGAAATTAAACATTCTATTTCCCCGGCAAAGGAAACCATAACTCCTATTTCTTTATCCCACCCTGCATTTTACGAAATGTATAATTGCTTGTATGGGCTTACTGGCACGCTTGGATCGCAAATAGAAAGAGAAACATTAAGAAAAATTTATCTGGTAGAAACCTTTGATGTTCCTACACAAAAGCCAGTGCTAAGGAAAGATTTTCCTCTAGTTGCTGTAAATACCAACGAACTTCATCTGCAAACTATTATTGAGAAAATTCAACAATTTAAACAAACAAAACGCCCTCTTTTAGTCTTATGCCCTACTATTCATGCCTCCGAAGTGCTTGGAGAAATGTTAGCCAAAAATAGCATTTCCCATCGGATGCTTAATGAAATACAAGCTGAAAAAGAAGAGGATATTTTAGCCGTGGCTGGCCTACCAGGTGCCCTTACCATTGCTACTAATAATGCAGGCAGAGGCACGGATATTAGACTAGATCCCGAAAGCCTCGAAAGAGGGGGCCTGCATGTGATATTAACATTTTACCCTAACTCTGACCGAGTGGAATATCAAGCACGCGGAAGAGCGGGCCGCCAAGGCCAACAGGGGTCATCAGAAATCATCATTTCTTTAGAAAACCTCCCCCATTTGGTGAAGTATATGCAGGAAATAGAAGTCCGGCGGGATGAATTCATTGAGCATTACCTTCACTATCAACGAATGAGAGAAGCAAATTTTCTAAAGCATCAGCAAATCTTTCAAGCTGAGATTGAACGCTATTGCTATACCTTAGTACAAAAATTTTTTACTTTTCTCCACGCGTTTAATGCTCTTTGTAATAATGAACGAATTTTAGAAAAATGGGCCGATACTTTAAAAAATCAAAAAATAAGTAAAAACCATCTCCCCGATTTTCATACGTTAAGCCCTACCGATCAGCTGATAGTAAAAGATATATTAAAACTGCTTCAAATAGGTCACGCAGAACAAGGACAGTGGAATAACCTTCTTAAACAAATAGGGGCCCATATCCAAGCTCAAATCCTTCATACATGGTCAGTAAAAGTTTATAAAAAGTTTTCAGAAATGTCCAATCAATTAAAGATCCAAGAGATGATTAGCGCTCAAGAGGAAGTGGATTGGCTTATAAAGATCGAAAAAGAAGATAAAAATGAAGAAGTTTTCAATGCTCTTAATAAGCAGATTTCCTGCATTAGAAATGACAGACTTGCTTTGTTAAAAGAGGAAATTAAAGAGTTGTTTGAACATCATATGGCTTTATGGAAAAAATATCAGGACTCTTCAGGCTTGTTTTTTATTGAGTACATTCGCGAACTTGCCAAAGTTAATTTAAAAAATATAGCCCCTTGAAAAGTAATTTAATAAGTGTCTGTTCAATTCTACTGCATGAAAAAAACAATAAAGAAACTGGAGGTAAAGGTGTTCTGGAGGCATCCTATACGGCCTGAGGTTTTCATATTTTTGATTAAAAGATCAACTTGATTAACGGGCAATTAAGCTAAGGTCAGCAAGCGTGCCATCACTTGTTAAATTTTTTACAAAAGAAAAAAATTCGTTAAGTTGCTAATAATAAAAATAAAAATGATATCATGAAATAAAAACCTTCCTATAAAAGGAGCGCTTTATGGGTATAATAGCTAACAGCCTTCATTTTTCTGGATCTCATGGCTATCATGGTGACGAGGGACATATAATAAAAGTAGAGGAAAAAACACCCCCCTCTGAGATTGATAAGGAAGCTTCAAAATGGTGCAAACTTATTTTCGAAAACGGAGATCGGGAAGCAAGAAAATTGGTAAAGGCTCATTACTCTAATCCCGAGGAAGCTCTAAAAGATCTAGAAAAGATTAAGGCGTTAAAAATTTGTGGTAAGGATTTGGAAGCTATACCAGAAGGGTTATCTTTACTTAAAAATTTGACCATCTTAGACTTATGTTCTAACAAGTTAAAAACTTTTCCAGAAGGAAAAGAAATTAAAAAACTTACCAAGCTCCGCAGCCTAATTTTAAATGGAAACCCTATCGAAAGTCTACCAGACTATGTTATTAATCAAGAGATGAATAATCTTAGAAGTATCTCTCTTTATAGGACAAAAATTAAAGAAATCCCCTATAGTTGCAAAAATATTATCGAAAGCTATCCTGCCACCGTAGCATTTACTTGACCAAGTAAGCCCTTAATAAAGCATAAAAAAACGATTAAGGGCTATAAATCATATTAAAGGAGTTTTAGCTTTTTCAAGGTAGGGGTAAAATTGTTTTTATTGGGCTGCTAAAAATTGGTAGACAGCTCTCTTGGCCCCCCACCAGTTGATCTTCTATATTTTGAAAGGAGTTCTTTCATTCCTCTCTCCTTGGCTTTCAGATTGTTGTTTATACAAAAAAATTTCTTTTATGCTGGTTTGCTATAACTCAACTCTAATGTTCTTTTCTTAGGCTTTATCTTTAAAGCTACCTTGCTTATACCTTTCTAATGGGCTTAACAGATTGATCTAGCCAAGGTTTGGCCGTTTTACTATCTCATTCCTTATAGCCTATAGATTACCATAGCAAAAATCTTCTAAATAATGGCCTTTAAGCTTACATGAACTTTAATCCATTTCCTTAACTTTAGATGTCTCATAAAATTTTACATTGTTTTGGCAGTAAGCCTTTAGTAACGTGAGTTTCAAGTTTTTTAGGCATAATGAAAAAGCATGCTCCTTTGCTACTAAGCTTTTGTGCGGTTTTCTCGCCAAAAAGAGGAGAGGGAAGAGGGACCTTAAAACTGTTATTAGCAGAAATAGAAAAATATTTTCCTTTTCCCTCTATTTTACCTTCCTGATCTTCTAATTACGCTGCTAAATTGGAAGATATTGAGGAAAAATATGCCATAATAAATGAAGTACTAGAAACAGACGTCTCCACCTCTTCAGAAATTTCTAATTGTACCCTCCTATTCTTAATAAGTTGATAAGATTCATGCTTGAACATTTTCATGAGTTAAGCAAATGGAAAGAAAATCCTGTGCCTTTGGCTTGCTATGCTCAAGCTCTAAATAAAATCTTTAAGAAATTGGAAAAAATTTATAGCTTATCACATAAAGAGGGAGCTTTATATTCCCTACCTCCCCAGCAGAAATTTCAAGAAGCTCAGCAGGTATTTAGCTTAATCTTTGAGAAAATAGAATATTTGATGGTCTTAATGGATATAAAACGAGATATCTATGAAGCCTTGGAAAAGATAAAATTGTTTACTACTGATCGTTATGCATATACTTCAGGCATGCGTTGTTTTATAGCTATCACAAAAGCTATACTTTCCTTATTTAAGTCTTGTGATAAGAAAGAAGCCATTTTTATAGAAGGGTGTTACTATGAATTGAGAGAAGAAGAAAGAAAATTTGATAAATTTATTAAAAAGTGTTTAATTCACCTTTTATACGCTTTCAAGGCGCTTTGAATTCTCCTGATAAGCTCTGCCAAGCAATCGCCATTTATTCTAATTTGTACCCTAATGATATCCACTCTTGATGAAGTCAAAAAAATCAAAGTAATAAATCTAATTAATAGTGCTTTAACAAATCGTTCTTCCGAAAATAAATCTCCTTTAATTTTTGTGTTAGACACTGCCACAAGCTTTTTTTTGATGAAGAAGTAGCAACAATTAATCAGGCTGTTAAAGAATGGGTGGAAAATAAAAAATTTATTTTTGTCGTAAAAAGTAGCTTAGCAAAATTCATTCAGGCTGGCCTGGATAAATATACTGAATGACAACCTAAGAACTTGTATTGAGGATAACTCTATTGAATTAGTAGAAGAAGGTTTTAAAGGGTTTCAAGCATTCTTAAAGAAACTAGCATCTTTATCGAAAGTTTGAGTTAGAAATTGAATTTGCTCTCTACATACTTGTTAAGCATTGCCATATAAATTGTATGTTATTCAAAGATTAAGATTTCTTTAATGGGCAAATGGTTGACTGTTTTTACTACCTATGTTAATTTTTTACTATCCTAAACCCTTTGATTAACAAGAGGTATACCATGCAAAAATGGATGTTATTTTTAAGTTTAGCATTTTTTCAGCTGTTTGCTCATCTAGCTATTTATGGGGAATCTTATCATTCTAAACATCCGGTAGTCGTCTTTGAAACTACTCAAGGCAATTTTGAGGTGACACTCTTTCCTGACCTTGCGCCTAAAGCCGTGGAAAACTTTTTAACTCATGCTAAAGAGAGTTATTATAACGGGACTTCTTTTCACCGAGTAATTAAGGGTTTTATGATTCAAGGAGGTGACCCAGAAGGTAACGGTACAGGTGGCCAATCCATCTGGGGCAAGCCTTTTGCCGATGAATTTCATCCAGACCGCCATTTTGATCATCCTGGTATCTTAGCCATGGCTAATAGAGGTCCTCATACCAATGGAAGTCAATTTTTTATTACCACCGCTAAAACCCCATGGTTGGATCAAAAGCACACCATTTTTGGGGAAGTCACTAAAGGTTATGAGATCGTCCAAAAAATAGAGGGAGCACAGACTGATGCACAAAACCGTCCTCTAGTAGCGCAAAAAATTATTAAAATTTCCCTTAAAAGGTAATATTTGATTGAGAGGATATAGATATATTTTTATTTGTATCCTCTCGTTAGTATTGCTTTATAAACTGTTGAATTGCTTTTTGTTATAGCCTCTTTTTCTATCTTTAAAGGTCTGCTTCTCCTTCCACTCTTTTTAAGTCTTTTAATCTTCTACAATCTGTCTTCTCTACAAGGTAGAGGAGCGGGCACTCTCAATAGTTAACTCAGGAATTCTAAGTAAACACTTAAATAATTCAAATTTAATTATAAAGTTAGGGTCATGCCTTTTTGAGCTACTTCTTATACAACCCCGTACTTTATAAAACCCCTTGTGTTAAGTAAAAAGACAGCTTTCAGAGGGTTGGATATGTAGACGGGGTTTCTTTAAAACGTACAATCTCCTAATAGGAGGAAGAGGAGAAAATCCAATCCATAAGCGTTTTATCCATCCAATGGCAGCCATGTTCCTTGCCTGTCCAGCCGAGAAACCCCATGTGTCCACCATACGTGGTCATATAAACATTTACATTCGCGGGAATATGATTGTAGTCTATCCTGTAGCAATCAATAAATGGATCGTCTTCTGCAAATAAGATATAAGTAGAGATCGCAATAGAATGAATAAATTTAATCGAGCTACAATGTTGATAATAGTCGATGGCGTCCTTAAATCCCCATAAGGGAGCGGTCACTTTATCATCAAACTCATACATCGATTGAATAGAAAGATCTTTTAGCCATTTTTGACTCTGCTTTAACACACGGGCTAAATAGTACTTATGGTAAATCCAGTAGGCTTCTTTTTCGATATATTGAACAGCATGATGTAAATCTACAGGAGGGCACACCGCTATGAGATGATCCATATATTGTACCGCCTCTTCTCCTAGCTCACCTGCTAATTTAAGAACTATATTTCCGCCAAGAGAAAAGCCTACTAAAACAAGCGAAGAGGTAGGAAAACGAGTTTTAAGCAATTTTAAAACACTTAAGATATCCTGGCTTGTACCTCCATGATAAGGACGTTTGGCTTTACTTACTCCCCCACTACGAAGATTAACACGCACTGCACAGTGGCCCGCTTGATAGATCTTTCGTGATAGCCGTAAAAGATAACCTGATTGATGGCTTCCTCCCAGGCCATGAACCATCACTACAATTTTGGTAGGAGGTTTTCCTGGATAAGGGTTAGAAAGATAGCAGGACAATTGATCACCATCTTCTAATGAAACTAAAATTTCATAGGAGGGCGGTGCTTTACCATTGACTAGAAAGGTGGGTAAAGTGGTTTGGACATGAGGAGAGCTCAATCCAAAAAGAGGCTGAAAATTTAATTTGTTGAGCAAGGGATGCCTTTATAAGGTTTGCCTTTGATTATCACAAAAAAGGACTGATCCCTGCAACTTTTAAAGTTAATTTTTACACAACTTAATTTTGAAGCTTCCTAGATAGGCTATTATTTTCTTGATCATGAGCTGCAGCCTTTATGATGGATAGAAGAAAGCTTAGCCAAAGATACTAATCCCTCAAATTTTTCTACCTCATGCGTGGCAAATAAGCTAAACCTCTACTGGCTTTGTAAGAAGAGGCTTTCCTCTTTCATCCCTCTCCTTGCTTTGAAGAACACCATTCGCCTATCTTCTTTTTCACCGGCTTGTACTTTTTATTGACAGCTTTTAGAAGATCTTAACAAAAAGGCAGTAGCTTAAGGTGATTATCTATTTTGATTCTTTAAGTTTTTGCTTAACGTGTGGTTATAAAAACTTTTCCCGTTTTATCTACTAATACAGAATTTTCAGCTTGTGCCACTATGCCTTGCCCTTCTTCTACTAAGGGAGCATAACCTACAATTACCCCTGCTTTAAGTAGCTCTGCCATATGACGCCTAATTTCAGGAAGTTCAAGCTCTGCTTCGATAAGATCATGCATACAAAAAGGAAGGCCACTAAAACTTTTAATTTTTGCAATCAAAGACCGAGGAACCGATAATGGAATAGGCCGGGCACGCACAAAAGAAAAGATTGTAGGGCTCCCCGCTTCATAAATAAGACCTTTTCCATCGGTAGCAAAAGGTTCAATGGCAAAGGTCATGCCAGGCTTTACGATAGCTGTAGAATTGTCGCAATAGTTAGGAATTAAGGGAGCCATATGTACCTTATAAATTCCTAACCCATGGCCTGCAAGGTTTTTTACAGGTTTAAATCCATACGAGGAAATTTTTTCTTCAATAATTCTACCAATTTCTTTAATAGGTAGGCCCACGTGGATAGATTGTTCAGCACTTAATAAAGCATTTTCAACAGCATCAATTAGAGCTTGATATTTGCCCGATAGGTCTACTGTGACCGCACAATCACCAATAGCGCCCTGATAACATATTCCTACATCCAATTTGATCACTTCTTGGGAAAAAATAATATCTTCATCGGGTTGAGGTAAAAAATGCGCAGCCACATTATCTAAAGCTATTTGAGGAGGAAAAGCAGGAATTGCTCCTAATGAAAATATTTTCTCCTTAATTTTAGTGATAACCTCATTATATGAAGCTCCCGCTTTAATTAATGCTTTACCAAAAGCACGTACTTGATGGGCCATCCTTCCAGCTTGAATAAAATCTTGCTTATATTTTTCATTCATTCTTCACTTCCTTATTTTGCGAAAGTATTCTATTCAATCTAGCGCATTAAATCTACTTTAACCTTTATTCTCTTAAGAGTTAGCTTGTTAAAGCTGCATAAGCTAATTTTTTTGTAAGTTTAAGGTGGAAGAAATCCAATCATTTAAATAAGCTAAGCACATTCTTCATTAGCAGGCTTTTAACAAGGTCCTAAACTTTTTAGAAATTTATTATTCATGCATTACACCACTGTACAACTCTTGTTTTTACTTTTTTTCTTAGGATTTTTATCTTTAAACTTTCTTTTAGGTGTCTATATTATTAAGCAATGGGGCAGCCCCATCCCTCGCTTATGCCATGAATTCGACAAAAAAATATGGATGACTTTAGGATTAGGAATCATTTTTTTTGGCTTTTATTTTATTTTTATCACTTTTTTGGGATGGAACCTAAAAGGTCAAAGTTTAAGAAAAGTATTCACTTTCCTTTATAACCACACGGCCAGCTGTATCTATATTGGCTTATCTATCTTTTCATTTTTTTCGCTCTCTATCTATCTTGCAAGAATTCTGATAAAACACCTCTATAAGAAAGCGGCTAAAAAAAACTTTAGAAAAAGAAAAGGAAAGAGCTTCTAATAAAATAAAGTGACTCTGTTGAAAGATAAGCTAAGGTAAGTTTGCTTTAGCAGCAAGGCCTCTTAAATTAAGCTTTCTTAAAAGATTTTGTTAATTTTAATAAATCAGGACGATCATAATGACATTCCTACACTTTATAGCAAAAACCTAAGAAAGCCTAACTTTTTAATAGACAAATTTTTAACCAATGGTTTAAACAAAAAGACTTTACAAGGGATTAAGCAATGATAAGGCTCCCAAAACTCTTAGCTCTAAATTCTGTGATTGGAAGGGTAAATTTCGAGTATCAAGGATCTGTATGAATATTTCTCTCCCCCCTTGTCATGCAAGTAAAAAGCCTGTTGCTTCAAAAGCTACCTTTTCAGGAGGAGGTTATAGCTGTCCCATGCATCCAGAGATTCAGCAAAATCATCGCGGTTATTGCTCCCTTTGTGGTATGCCTTTAGAAATTAACCATCCTTCCTTAGAAATAGATGATTCAGAATATGTTGAGACGTGGCAGAGGTTTAGAGTAGCATTTATTCTAACTCTCCCTCTTTTCTTTTTGGCTATGAGCAAAATGCACCCTACCTTGGATGCTTTAATTCCATCTTTACAAACAACATCTCAATGGATTCAACTTATTCTTGCCACGCCTGTTGTCCTTTGGGCAGGATGGCCCTTTTTTGAAAGGGCATGGCTATCTATAGTCAATCGTTCTCTAAACATGTTTTCTTTAATTGCCCTTGGAATAGGAAGCGCCTATTTATATAGTACCACTGCTGTGATCTTTCCTCACATTTTTCCTGCAACTTTTAAAGAAAATGGGCAGCTGTTTGTTTATTTTGAAGCTGCAGCAGTTATCACTGTGCTTGTTCTCCTTGGGCAACTGTTAGAGCTTAAAGCTAAAGCACACACCAACCACGCGATGCGCTCTTTAATAAATCAAACAGCTAAAAGCGCCCATGTAATGAAAAATGGCCAAGAACAAGAAACACCTTTAGATCAACTGAAAGAAGGCGATATTTTAAAAGTAAAGCCCGGTGAGAAAATTCCTGTGGATGGCTTTATTATCGAAGGGACAAGTTTTATCGATGAGTCAATGCTAACTGGTGAATCCCTTGCTGTTGAAAAAGAAGCTAAGGATCAGATCACAGGCGGTACTGTCAATCAAGCGGGTAGCTTTCTTATGCAAGCCACGCGTGTGGGCAATCACACTCTGCTGGCACATATCATCCAGATGGTATCCCAAGCTCAAAGAAGCAAAGCTCCTATTCAAAAACTTGCCGATTTAATTGCCAAATATTTTGTCCCCGCGGTGATAGGAGTAGCCATTCTAACATTTATGATATGGGTATGGAAAGGACCTGAGCCAAGCTTTGTTTTTGCCTTCATTAATGCGCTGGCAGTATTAATCATTGCATGTCCCTGTGCCTTAGGATTAGCTACTCCTATGTCAATTATGATGGGAATAGGTAGAGGCGCCCAAACAGGCATTCTCATAAAAAATGCAGAAGCCTTACAACTTTTAGAAAAAGTTGACACTTTAATGGTAGATAAAACCGGTACTGTCACCCAAGGAAAACCTAGTATCTTGCAAATCACCGCCATGCATGGCTGGCAAGAAAATGAACTTTTGACATATGCAGCTTCTGTAGAAAAAAACAGTGAGCATCCCTTAGCTCAAGCCATTGTGAATGAAGCTCAACGACGATCTTTAAATCTTTTGCCAAGCGTAAAATTTAAATCTATGACTAGTGAAGGCGTTGCAGGAATAGTTGATCATAGAGAAGTATTAATTGGCACCCAAAATTTAATGCAAAGAATGCAGGTGCACAGCCAGGAAGAATTACTAAGAGCCTCTCAAGCAGCGCAAGCACAAGCGCAAACAGTGCTGTTTGTTGCTGTCGAGGGAAATATTATAGGCTTTATTGCGGTAGCTGATGCTCTAAAACCCACTTCTACTCAAGCTATTCGTGAACTCCATTCGCTAGGTTTGAAAGTTATTATGCTGACTGGAGATAATACGCAGACAGCCCAAGCAGTTGCTTTAGCTACGCATATGGATGAGACTTATGCGGAAATCACTCCTCAAGGTAAAAGCATCTTTATTCAGAACGCCATACAAAATAGGCATATTGTTGCCATGGCTGGTGACGGAATCAACGATGCACCCGCCCTGGCTGCAGCCCATGTAGGCATTGCTATGGGGACAGGCACAGACATTGCTAAAGAAAGTGCCGCAATTACTTTAGTAAAAGATGACTTAATGGGTATCGTACGAGCCATTAAGTTAAGTCGAGCTACCATGCGCAATATTCGGCAAAATTTATTTTTTGCTTTTATCTACAATATTGTAGGTGTTTCTATAGCAGCCGGCATTCTGTATCCTTGGATAGGATTGCTTTTAAATCCCATGATTGCCAGTGCAATCATGGCGTTTAGCTCTGTGTCAGTGATCGTGAATGCATTAAGGCTAAGAAAGTGTTAATACTGAAGAAAGAGAAACCAACCTTTAAAAAAAATTGCTAAGCAAAAAGCGATTAAGCGTTTATTTAAGACAATGTAACTGGGCCAGCAACCAATGCACAAGGCTACCTACTTTGTGCCGTTCGTGTTTTAGTACCATTCAAAGCCTATAAAGCAACTACCTTGTAAAGCAGCTAAAATAAGACGGGTCTATTAAAATATTTATCTCTTCTCTTATCTTGCGCATTTATCAGTCAGCACGTTAGGCGTAAGCTAGATGGCTAGCTAAATTTTTAGATCTTTTGAATCCCTAAACTACTACTATAAGATTAAATTTCCTGGGTGGATAAGGTACCTCTTTTTAATTAAGCCATCTCCATTTTTTTTACGCTTTCTCTTCTCTGCAGCTGATATACAGTTGAACAGGACTTAAGAGCTGAATTAGCCTTATTCTAAACTTCTAAAGATTAGTATTTTTCTCGTGCTCAGCATTGTAAGCAATTATAGGGAACGTAATAAATGCATGGCATAGAAGCGTTAAAACATCCAAGATCCAGCAGAATTGTAAAGATTCTACGTGCTAAATGATCGGCTTTATACGTATGATTATGTAAGAGGCGAGCTATCCATTTTATACCAGCTAGCCATCAATCTAGGGCTATTTGAATGAATAGCTCTTGCTCTTTTAGGCTCGCAACACTTAGAATTTTTTTTTTACTTTTTTCATATGAATGATTGCTAATATTTTTGGCTAAAAAATGCCCACAAAACTTGCTTAATATGCGGGGGAGAGTTAAGATCGATTTATTTGCTTCTATTAATACTTCCAAACATGTCTTTTTCAGTATTTCTAAAAACTTCCCTGAATGAATATTTCAAATGCCTTAGCTTACCAGATAACTTAACGGTAATTCATTATGTATTAGGGAATGAATCCGCTGATTTAGATTCCGTTATCTCTTCCCTAATGTATGCTTATTTATTATATGAAAATCATTCTAGACAAGAGCTCTACCTTCCTCTTATCAACATCAAAAGGGAAGAGTTAAATACTCACAAAGACCTTCTCTATTTGCTTCAGCTAGCAAAAATTTCTACTAATCATCTTCTTTTTTTAGAAGAGGCTCCTTTCAGTTATCTCTTTTCTCGAAGGCAATTACGTTTAAATCTGGTCGATCATCATATTTTAAGAATAGACCAACAGATTTTTTCTGCGGCAGTAGAAAGCATTATCGATCATCATTTTCCTGAGCCAATAAATTATCCCCTTCTCTCGCCTGCCAGCTTGCTAATAGAACCTGTGGGTTCTACAGCCACTTTAATTGCAGAAAAACTGTTCGCTCATCCTACCATTAATATTACGCCTAAAATAGCTACCTTGCTATTGGCACCTATATTAGTAGACACCCATAATTTAAAATCTATAGATAAGACTACCTGGCGAGATATTAAAATAGCTGAAAAGCTACTCCAGGTGGCTGCTGGCGCCCTTCCTTCTAATTTTTATGACATCCTCCAGGTAGAAAAGAATAATATCTCCCTACTATCTCCCCTACAGCTTCTTAATAAGGATTTCAAAAGCTATCTAGCCGGCAATTTTTTCTATGGAATTTCTTCTCTTCCGCAAGGAGTCGATTGGTGGCAACAAGAGAGGCAAAGCTTGCTTCCTTTGCTAAATACATATGTTCAGGAAAAAAAACTATCGCTACTGATCCTATTTATGTCTCCCATAAATCCCATAGGCCCGAAGCGTAGAATAATCGTCTATACCCCTTCCCCCTTAATTTTAGAATCTTTTAAATTTTATGTAGAAAAAGACGTGATACTAAAGAAGCTACTCATGCCAAGCTCTTTAAGGCATCAATGCTTGGCATATTATGAAATAGAAAGTTTTATAGCTAGAAAGCATTTACAACCTTATTTTCATTTTTTGAAAAATTTAGCTAATCTATCCTGGTAAAGTAAAAAAAATTCTTTAAAATACAACGCTTTTTACCTATTTAACCTCTTTGGCAACAAGCCAAATGCCATAAAATCTATAAAAGAGAAAAATAATTCAAATATAAGCCCCTTATTCACCCTTTAAAAACCTATTGATGGGCTCAAACGCCAGGTCTCCCCATAATCTTTTAACCTGAACTTAGGCGCCTAGCTAGCATTCGCTTCGGTTAAGAGCTAAAGAGCAAGCTTGGGATAAGCTAAAAAAGCCGTGCATAGTAGTAATGAAACTTTTTTGTAAACAATGAAGAGGCAAGGAATGGCTTAAGCAAGCGTATTTTTAGATGAATCTCTCACTTGATCATTGTTCCAATCATGTTTCCTAGACTTTCCCCTCCGTCTAATTTTTCTTTAGAATTATTTAATCATTATTCTTCTCTTAATGTTAAACATACACCTTTACTCTGTAGGTAATTCATGGATATTTTAGGATCTCGGCCGAAAATGGCGAGCATTCTAATTAAACTCTTTCTATATTAGAGAGAAATAGGCCATGGTTATGAATGAAGAAGATATTTTTTATAAAGCTTTTCTATCCCGAGATTCTCGCTTTGATGGCAAATTTTATGTAGGAGTAAAAACCACTAAAATTTATTGCCGTCCTATCTGTCCAGCTAGGCCAAAGCGTCAAAATGTTGAATTTTTTCTTGAGGCTTTATCTGCTGAGAAGGCAGGCTATAGACCCTGCTTACGATGCCATCCCCCATCTTCGACCCCTTCCTCCGCCTATTCAGGCAAATCGGCAGTAGTGTCGCGTGTCCTTAGAGTACTTACAAACCAGGGGATGGGAGATAAAGGAGAAGATTATTTTGCTGAACAGTTTGGCTTAAGCGCTAGGCATTTACGTCGGTTATTTCGAGAAGAGGTCGGCTTAACTCCTCAAAAAATTTGGGATAATAACCGTTTAAATTTTGCTTTAAAGCTTCTTGCAGAGACTAAGCTTTCTATAACTCGTATAGCGTTAGAGGCTGGATTTTCCTCTTTAAGGCGTTTTAATGATGCTTTTAAAAAATGTTATAAGCAACCTCCCTCTTCAATGCGAAAGAAAAATCTTTCTCACTCCTCTCACGAAAATATTATTTTAAAGTTAACTTATCACCCTCCTTTAGATTGGCCGCATTTAATTAATCATTTTAAAAACCATTTTATTCCTTATATAGAAAGTATTTCCGAAAACAGCTACGAGCGAGTTTTTAAGATTGGAGATTCAATAGGAACTTTATCAGTGGAAGCAGATAGCCGCTATCCTTATCTCAAGCTGCAGATTGCTTGCCATGATACAAAAGTTTTATTTGAGGTAGCCAATCGTGTCCGTAAAATGTTCGACCTTGATTCTGATCCTCTTTTAATAGCCAATCAATTTGCTTCTCATTTACCTTTATCTTTGCTATGGAAACAATGGCCTGGCTTAAGGCTGGCTAATGGTTGGGATCCTTATGAAACAGCCATCTGCGCAATTTTAGGGCAAGGCATTACCATGAAATATGCCTCCCAACTAATTGGCCATTTGGTTTTATATTATGGAGAAAAAATTTTTCATCCCGTAACGCAAGAAGAAAGATATTTATTTCCCCTTCCCGAAATTTTAGCAAAAGCTTCTCTGCATGAGATTAAAACAACGCAAATACGCAAAGCTGCCATTCGGATGCTAAGCCAGAAAATTCTTCAACAAGAAATTAGTCTCTCACCAGCTCAAGCGCCTGAGGAATTTAAAAAATCCCTTCTTGGTATTCAAGGTATTGGGCCATGGACGGCAGAATACATTAGCCTACGAGCTTTAGCAGACACTGATGCTTTCCCAGCTACCGATTTAATTCTGAAAAAAGCATTAAGGTCAAATCCTTCCTTGGACTTAAGCTGTATCCGACCCTGGCGAGGATATGCTGCCGTTTACCTATGGAAAAAATATTTTTAACATTTATCTTAAAAAGGAGCTTTATTAGATGAAAATTTTTTATAAATACATGGATTCAATCGTAGGAAAACTAAAGCTGGTAGCTCAAAACCATGTCCTTATAGCTATCTTATGGGAGCATGAAAAGCTCAACCGTGTTAAGCTTAATGAACTAATCGAAGATGCCTATCATCCTCTTCTTGTAGAAGCTGAAAAGCAACTTTTAGAATATTTCAATAAAAAGCGAAAATCCTTTGAGCTTCCTTTGAAACACCACGGAACACCTTTCCAAAGCAAAGTCTGGGAGGCTTTAAAGCATATTCCTTATGGCACTACTCTCAGTTATGGACAGCTTGCAAAAGAAATAAATCATCCTCGCGCAGTACGTGCCTTAGGAGCAGCCATAGGAAGGAATCCACTATCAATTGTTATTCCTTGCCATCGGGTGATTGGAACGAATGGGAAACTAACAGGATTTGCTGGAGGATTAGAAGCTAAAAGAACGCTTTTAAAGATTGAAGATTTTCCTGTTTTTTAAAAAAAT
>NZ_JSDQ01000100.1:0-22936 GCF_000813665.1 Neochlamydia sp. EPS4
AAAAAATTAAAAAAAAAGAAGTAGAGTCCAACCCCCTTCTTTTTTTAATCTTTACACTAAAAAAATAATTAAAATAAAAGTTAGAGAGATTTATTTCCTAAGATTCAATCAACGCTAAAGCGTAAATGAGTGAGTAGCTCATCTGATAAGGCGCAATCTATCCTAGGGCTTATCACATCAGCTAGTACCCATGCTTTGGAGACCTTCCAACTATTGTGATCTTAATTTACAGACAACGATTTAGCATATAGCCCTGCTCACTGGTAAGCTACTTTCCTAGAGGAAGAATTCCTTTCAAAGCTTCTTTAAAGCAAGACATTGCCGTGGCAGCAAGCGATCTTCCATAATAGCTGCAGAGCCTCTTCCAAAGCTGCCTAGCTTCCTCGTCTCTTCCAAAATCTTTAATGACTTTTAATGGATTGCTCATCTCTTTAGTCACCGAGTGTCCGTCTCTTGGCTTTAAGTCTTTCTCCTCTTCTTGGAGGCATTAAAGGATTTAGGCCTCGCCTTTAAGATGATCGGTAAAAAGCTTATCTATAAGCACAGGCTTTATAAGCAGCTTTTACGCTCATCGAGATGGTAATAAATCTCTTTTTCTTATCGCTCCCCAAGTAACATGCAGTGAAGCCTCCTCCTAGCTATTGATAAAGGAGAAGCAAATTTTACTTTTCTATTTCCCTGTGTTTGAACCTAGCATCTCCTTTACAATATGATTAATCACTTTATTTAATACTTACCTCGCTAATCAGAAAATGAGAAACATGAATGCTAAGTATTTTTATTACTAGGCACAAAGATAAAAACAAGCTAAAGTAAATAACTGTTAAATATTAGAAGAATTTAAAGCAGAAAAAACTTGTATAAGCTTTCGATAAATTTAACCAAGTTTAGCGACAAAAGAAGTACTAGAAAATTATTTTAAAGTAGGATTTGTTTATGATGAAAGAAACCGATGGACAAGCTAGGCCTGGAAGCTTTTTTTTCGAAATGGTAATGAATCTTTCTGACCCTATAATTTCCACCTCTGAAAATGATTCTAAAGAATCCATATTACAAGCTCAATCATTTCAAAAAGAAAAAAAGGTGATGAAACGAGCACTGGAAGTTAAGGAAACAGAGCTAAGCAAACAAATTTTAAAGAGAAAAAAATATGCAATTTGGAAGCCCCGTAATTTAAAGATAGATCATGCTATGCAGAAAATGCTAAAAAACTCTCAAAAAGCTATGGAAGAGCATATAGAAGAGGATATTCTGGCTTATGCCACTTATCAAAGTTGTCTCCCTATCCTAGATGATAATCTGCCTAAAGCTCCTGCTTTAAGCTTGGAATATGTATCAGCCGAAGCTCAAGGTAAAAGACCACGTATGGAAGATGTCCACCTTTTTCAAGAGAATTCCCAAGGCGCTTTAATGGGGGTTTTTGATGGGCATGGGGGCAGACAAGTTGCCAAGCAGGCGAAAGAAGAATTTGAAAAAAATTTCTTCGAAACATTAGCTTTGAATAAAGGAAATGTACATCAAACTTTCGAACAATTAATTGATGAGATTCACCAAAATATTGTCCAGCACACTTACTATGATATGATAGGCACTACACTAGCTATAAGCTTTATAGATAAAAATACCCATCTTATTTATACAGCTACCTTAGGTGATACTGAAGCTAATATCTATAGAAACAAAGAGTCCATCGCTCTATCTTGTGTGCGAAATTGGAGGCACGCAAAAGAAGCAGCAAGAGCAGCTATAGCTCTGGAAAATCCGACGCTAGCAGAAGCATGGCCTCTTGCAAAAAATCCTAAGATGTTAAGGTATCCTAATTCGCGTATTGGTATTAATGTAAGTCGTGCTATCGGTGATAAATATGCTATTGGAAAGCCTGATAAACCAGCAGTTATTCACAAGCCCAAAATTACTGTCAACCGATTAAAAAAAGGAGACATTCTTATCATCGCTTGTGATGGATTAAAAGATTATGTTTTAGAAAATGAGATAATAGCATATGTTAACTCAGAGTCTCAAGAAAAAGAAGAAGAGCCTTTGGTTGACTTAGAAAACACAGAAGAAGAAGAAATAGAGGAGGCAGAGACCACCTTGGATAATTCCCCAAAAAATTTAGCTCAACAATTGGTTGATTATGCGCTGGAGAAAAATTCTACAGATAATATCACCGTGGTAGTAGTGAAAGTCCATTAAGTCAAAAATAGATACAGTATGTCCAAGGATGTTAAAGGATTAATAATTGAATAAATCAAGCATTTACAAAAAATTTTAGGAGAGGGTCATACACGTTGGACTTATCTCGGTTCTTTCCAGCCTATTTTTGCTGTGTGGCTAGGTTGATGAGGAGGAGCTTTTATCGCCCCAATATTGGCCATCTTACGAATGATTCGCCTAAAATAATACCCGCCAGTTTTTTTATCTATGTCGCATGTATATCTCTCTTGGTTATTATACTTTCATTACACCAATAAACTAGCTATTTAAATACCTTCTTAACAGAAATGCTATTTGGGTTTGCTACCTATGCCGTCTACGATCACTAATCAAGCCACCTTAAAAGATTGGCTTTTAATAGTAACTCTGGTTAGATGCGGCTTGGTGATCTTTTCTAATAGGAACCGCAAGCAGGCTTACATTATATTTTGCCAGCCGATTCAGCTAAGAAAGGCTTACATAGCTTGGCTACTTTAGAGCTAGGCATTTGTTCTTGGAAGCTTATATTAATTTTAAAGATAAATTTTATTTCTAGGGATTAATAATAATTTAAGAAAAGCAAAGTTTGCATACTCAACCCTCTAAGAGCTGTCTCTCTACTTAAGGAAAGGAATGTTATAAAATATAGGATTACATAAGGAGCAGCTTAAAAGCCTATAAGATAGTTTAGGAAAATCATAGAGACTTTGAGAGCAGGCTGTCAAAGCAAAAGCTGCATCAGCTCTTAAGGTCGTAGCTAAATTAAATTTCTTTATCTCCCCTATTGCTTCCTTAGTCAGGATTATAAATTATTTATCTTGATTCCGGCTCTTCAATATAGAAGTTAACGCTGTTGCATCAGCCATTTTTCTGCTAAGGCTATTTTTGGATGAATAGTATTAGCATTTTTTTGTAGCAATTTAAGAAGCATCTTTGTTCTAGGATTTTTTTCAAAGAGAGCTTGATGCTTTGCAAGAAAGCGCCAAAAAAGGCCATCCCATTTATCTACCCACTCTTCTTTATTGTAAGCACTCATTTTAAGCAGATAGTTTGCTCCTGATATGTAAGGTTTTGTGCTCATCAACCCTTTATCAGCATATTGGCTCATTCCGTAAACATTAGGTACCATCACCCAGTCCTAAGCATCAACAAAATAACCCATAAACCATTCATAAACAGCGTTTGGATCAGTTTCTACTAAAAGGAGAAAATTTCCTAAAATCATGAGGCGTTCGATATGATGGCAATAACCTGTCTGCAATAAGCGCTTAATCACATTATCAATAGGTAAAATTCCTGTAGTTCCATCCCAAAATCCTTTAGGTAAAGGAGCAGTATGCCTAAAAAAATTAGAACACCTTTCCTTTCTTCCTTTTAAGAGATAGCAAGCTCTAATAAACTCGCGCCACCCTATAATCTGCCGCAGAAAGCCTTCCAAGGAATTTAAAGGAATATTAAGGTTTGTATGAGCAGAAAGAGCTTTTTCAACTACTTCTTGAGGAGTTATTAATCCAATATTTAATAAAGGTGACAGACCACTATGAAAAATCACTGCCTCTGTGGCATGTATGGCGTCTTCATAGGTACCAAATAGCTGAAGTCTATGCGCAATAAAATCAGAAAGAACTTCTTTAGCCTCGCTGAAAGTGACTGCATAGGAAAAGGGTGTAGACTTACCATAAGCGTTAGGGAATTCTTTTTCTACATACTCAACTGCTTCTTTAACCCAGCGATTTTGTTTAGGCACACTAAGTGGAGGAATAACAATTCCTTTAGGTAAACGTTCTCTGTTTTCTTTGTCAAAACTATATTTACCCCCTACAGGAGAGTCTCCTTCCATCAAAATATTAAGTTTCTTGCGTTGATAAATGTAAAAAGGAACCATTGAATAATGGGTTTTTCCTTTAAAAAAAAGCTGAAGCTCTTTTTCGGTACATAAAAACATTGGAGACTCATAAAAGCAGAGGTTCCAATGATTTTTTCTAGCAGCTTCAGTAAGATCTTGAGAAAGCCAATCATCCGTTAAATTCGCTAAGTGAACTTGGTCATATTCTTTCTGGGCTAAAATTTCAAAAAGGTCTCCCCGCTTATTTAAAGAGGTGGAGTCAATATAGAAAACAGAATATCCTTGCTTTTCTAACCAATCGGCATAGGCTTTCATAGCTGCTCGCAAAAGCACAAGTTTCTGCTTGTGAAATTTCTGGACCTTAAAAAAAAGAAATTCTTCAGCTAAGCAAACAGGGCGCGTTTTATCTAAGGCAGGATGTTTTTCAAAAAGCTGATGGGGAAAAATTAGGGTAATCTCTTTCATTTTTTAATGAATCCTCTCTCTAACTTTCCTCTAACCATCTCAAATAGATCCCTTTTTAAACAAGAATTATATAAAAAAGGTTGCTTAAAAATTCTTATGCTAAACAAAAGCTAATGATTATTTATAAAAGCCTATACCACTTGCTTTAATTCAGTCATCTTCTATTTTTGGACTTTTAGCTGGAATAGTTGGAGCAGAAGCGACTACAATAAATAGCAGCAGCAAATAAATTATTAGCATCGAAGGTGAGTTAAATGTTTGGCTTTTATGGATGGCTAGGATCAATAGAGTGAATGAATAAGCTTAAGAAATAATTTAAAGTAAATAAGAAAAAAAATTATGTAAAGAAATTTTTAACTTAATTCGCATGTGAACCTCTATGCTAGCCATCCTTAAAAAGGTAACCATGTAAATTTTTTATTCAAAAATTTTCGACTTGTTAATCAAATTGTTTTCTCGACTATCAAAAAATAGATAAAAACTTAAATAAACAAGGACCTTTACATGTTTAGAAAAGATTTACTTCTCAGCCTAATTTTTGCTAGAAGAGGCTAAAGAAAACAAAGATCTTTTTTTGAATTAAAGAGAGTCAAATGTTGGTTTGTTAAATGCTGCCTTGAAACCCAAGTTACTTAAGTTGCAAAAAAATGCTTTAGGACCCCTTACCTTTTAATCTATTAATTCAACGTTAAACGATTTTACTTTTATAAACATTTTCCATAGAGGTTTGTCTCCTACACATCAACAAAACAGAAAAGATTAGCAAGCTGTAGGATTGATTTAGGAACAGTAGTTAGCTTGTTGCCACTGGCATACAGAACTCTCAGCTGATGAAGTTGCCCGAGGGCTTTAGGCAGAGAAGTTAGCCGATTGTTGTGTAAGTAAAGTTTATAAAGCTCAGAAAGCTGCCCGATGGTTGCTGGGATAGTCGCCAGCTGATTGTTGTCTAAATAAAGTTTTCGCAGGCCATAAAGCTTTCCAAGAGTTATAGGCAGAGAGGTTAGTCGATTTTGACTCAAGTAAAGTAGCCGCAGCTCACCAAGCTGCCCAAACTCAGAAGGGAGAGCAGTTAGCTGGTTATTACCTAATACAAGCTCCAACAGCCGAGAAAGCTGGCCAATTTCCGCAGGAAGCGCGGTGAGCTGGTTATCGCTTAACCAAAGCCTTGTTAGCTGAGAGAGCTGCCCCATTTCAGCGGGAAGAGAGGCAAGCTGGTTACAGCTTAAATCAAGGTGTTCTAGCTGAGAAAGCCGCCCAATTTCAGCAGGAAGTGCGGTTAGCTGATTCTTTCGTAAATCAAGCTTTTCCAGCTTAGTAAGCTGCCCAATTTCAGCAGGAAGTACGGTTAGCCGGTTGTCACTTAAGTCAAGTGATGGCAGCTGAGAAAGCTGCCCTATTTTTGCAGGAAGAAAAGCAAGATGGTTGAGGCTTAAGTCAAGCTGTTTCAGCTTAGTAAGCTGCCCAATTTCAGCAGGAAGAGAGGCAAGCTTGTTCCAGCCTAAATCAAGCTTTTCCAGTTGAGAAAGCTGCCCAATTTCTGCTGGAAGAAAGGCAAGCAGGTTGCCCCCTAAGTCAAGCTGTTCCAGCTTAGAAAGCTGCCCAATTTCAGCAGGAAGAGAGGCAAGTAGGTTGCTCCCTAAGTCAAGTTGTTTCAGCTTGGAGAGTTTCCCAATTTCGGCAGGAAGTACAGTTAGCCATCTGTATTTCATAGAAAGCCTTTCCAGCTGAGAAAGTTGCCCGATCTCAGGCGGCAAAATTGTAGCCTCAAAATATGAATCTAATCGCGGCCGAATTAAAGTTAAACATTTTAATTTTATAGTTAAATCAAGGTCGGTAATTCTTTTATCATGCTCTTTAATCCATTGTGCTAGCCGCTCTCCTTTTATCTTTAAAGGTAAAGCTTTAATTTTTGCTTGGTTTAAGTACTCCTTTCCTCCCGGTAGGCGGCCCCAAATCCATAGGCGGCTAATATTTAGTAGATAGGAGGAATAATTAGAAAGAGTAAAATCTTTGCTATTCTTGGATGTCCCTTCTTGTGGAGAATAAGAAGTCGCTAAATTAAAAAGCGTTTTAAAGATACAAGACACTTTTTCTTCAACAGAAAGATTGGATTCAATCCGATAAATTTGATCCAAGCTACGAACCTGTTCTGCCACATCTCCATCCCTATCAGGAAAATGAAGATGAGCTATCGCGCCGTAAAGAGAGGGAATAGAAAGAGGAGAAAGAGCGTGAATTTTGTCTCCAAGCTCAAACATTTTCTTTAAAGTCGGATTTTCTTGAATTTGAAGTTCTTTCAGAAGGTTGATTAAGCGCTCAATATAAACCTCTCTAGAAGATTCTAACGGACGGAGCTCAGCTGTTGCGGCAATTTGCCTCACGGTGTGGTTAGGTGCATGCCTTTCAATAGGCTTTCCATCTACAGGACAAAGTTTATCGCCTGCTAAACGTTGGATCACCGTATCTTCATTAAAGGTGTGACCACAAGGAAACAAAGCAACAGCATGAGTCATCAATTTTCCTGATATCGCGTCTTTTACATTATTCGAGTCTATTACGCAGAGGTTTAGGTTGGTGCTAGAAGTAGAAGTTGGCGACATCATATAAGCTCCTTAAAGTTTCATAGCAATTTATTCTATCATTGTTAGAAGAGAGCTGGTTTTTCAAAAATTTATCTTAACTCTCTGCCAGAGAACTTACTCTTTTTCCTCTTTATTTAACGATCTTTATTTTAAAAGCTGAAAGAAGTCTTTCATATTTTATAAAAACTTTAGCGGATTTTCTTCTCTTCTTAGCAATATTTTTCTTAATCTTGGTAATCAACTTCTTAGGTATTCCCATAAAGTTTTTATCTCACCGCCTGTAAATATGAAAAGCAAACACTATTCTTTCTATTTCTCCAAGAAAAGGGGGTTATTATCTTTTGGGCAGGGTCTTTTCTTGCAAAGCAAAAAGAAGGGATAAAATTTTTTAAAGACCTAGCACTTTGCATAAATAAGAATAGCAGGTTTACCCTGCCTCTGTTTGCCTTAAAGAGCTCGCATAGAATCAAAAGTTCTAGTTAAATGAGAAAAAAGTTAGCTTTTGCTAGGTTAGACGCTATAGAAATAGTCCCCTTCAGCTTATTAAAAAACATTTTGCTATGGCAAATTTCTCTTAAGCGTTACCGTTGCCCCTTAATTAATACCTAAAAATTTATCTAACAACCTGGAAGCTAAAATCGCGGTTAATATCTCCGCACACTTCCTCTTACGCTGTTAAGTTCACAGTTTAATTATTAGAAAATTTTTCTTTATATAAAATTAACATCCTTATATTAACATTTATCGTTTATTAATGTTTGCTAAACAAGAGTAGAAAATGGATTACCTTCAAACTTTAAATAAAATAGAAAAACAATTTAATATTTTAGGGAGCCTTCCTGTCATAGGTATATATAGTGGAATTGTACGTTTTATAGCAGGTAACGTGCAGGCAACGGCAGGAGCGATTCTTGCAGGAGCAGGTTATATAGGAATGGTTTTTGATGAAAAGAATAAAAGAAAGTGGAAGCATATGACCAACTGCGGGATCCACCAGTTTTTCCATGGTATCTTAAATATCATTCGCGGGTATGGCGAGACGGTGCTAGCGGGGACAGCTTATGGTAGCTTCGCACTTCTTATCTATCAATTGACCTCCTCTGAGCAATTTAATCCCCGCTTTAAATATGAGCGCTACCCTAATTATTTTAAAAGCCCCCTCTCCCTGTTTAATTGAAAGTATAAGAAGAAACTTAAAGCTGGGATCCTGATTCACTTTCACCTACAGAGGTAAAAGAGAAGAAGCAGTTATCTAAAAAAAATTAAGGATTGTAACAGTAATTTAAATTTTATTATATTTATTATACATAACTTTTTAAAAAACTAAAAAAACAAAGAAATTTATAATAACGATTGGAATTTAATCAAATTCTTTTTACCCTTAGAAAGATAAAAGCTATAAAGGCAAGGAAAAATAGCATGGGATTACAAGCGCTGGCAAGAAACTATTTTAAAGGCTTTCATGAAATTTGGAATTGTCCAAAAAATTGTGCGCAATTAAATGCTTTAAATCTACTAAAAATGTTTTCCTATTTTATTTTAGCAATCCCTGTAGGTTATGCAGCTGTTTATGCTGCCGCCTCTCTTTATGGACGTATCAGTAAAAATCCAAGCTTATCCAAGCAAGATCAGCAGCCCAGCAATCGGACAGCAAAAACTTTTTTTTCAGTACATCTTCCTAAACCTATCCCGCCATCTTCCCTATTGAAAAATTGTCGTGTAAATATTCAACCCTTTATCAATGAAGCTAAAATTTTTGCTCAGCAGCGTCGAAATGCCTATGGAGATCCGGACAAATTATTGAAGTACATCCATAACAAATTAGAAACAAAAGAATTTCAAAATAATCCTAGATTGTTTATGAATAAGTGGAAAAGAGAAAGGGGCCTTACTGATGAATTACGCGTGCCAGAGGATCAAGCAATGGCTTTTTTTGAAAAAAAAGTTATGCCTCACATACGCTAAACCTCTATGAACCTATCTTGCTAATTGATTTATCCAAAAAGCTATTAAGCTAAAAGTAGAAAGTGTTTACCCATATTTTACTTTTCTTTCTTATCTAGCTAATGCCTTTTAAAGAAACTCTGCCCATATAAACAAAAAAGGAAATCAACCTTTTTTCATGCTGATCCTTTCCATACAAACAAACTTTTTATTAAGTATATGATTACACAAAGAGCTGCTCAAAAGCGTATAAGATTCGACAGAATTTCCTTTGCAGCCAAGGTATGGCTCGTTCAACTGGCCATCTTATTTGCCTAAATTGGAGCTAACCTTCTTTAGCCATTCTCTCAAGCTTTTCTCGTCTGTAGGTTCAAGGAAAAACTTTTCGTATTAGCAACCTATTTAAAAGTCTTGCCCACACAGCATTATAGCTTACAGGCTAAGAAGTTTTAACTTAGCTTCCTTTTCAATGCAGCTCCTTCCTTTAATAAGCAACGTAGCTTACTAGGATCCGAAGTGGGAGGAAAACAGCGTTGTTGATAACAGACAAAGGCAGTGCCTGGGTCGCCTTCCTTATCTTTGTTTATAGGTAACTCTTGAGGGCTTTTATCAACCAAAGCCACAACTTTGTGAGGAAGGTATTCACTATAAATTACAGCAAGCAAGTCGCGAATTTTTTTT
Organism: Neochlamydia sp. EPS4; assembly: GCF_000813665.1. NCBI lineage: Bacteria > Pseudomonadati > Chlamydiota > Chlamydiia > Parachlamydiales > Parachlamydiaceae > Neochlamydia > Neochlamydia sp. EPS4. The sequence goes on from NZ_JSDQ01000100.1 coordinate 9,715, forward strand.
ATCTTGTGCATCTCCAAGCAGGACAATTTGCTGCATTGAAGAAAGATAGCAATCAACCGCACATAGCATGGTACCATACCATTTAGGGGCTTGCTGCATTGCCGTTGCATGCAAAGAAAGAATCTGCTCAGCCATCTGATTATATTCCCCATGTTCATAATAACTACCTAATCGAAGAAGAGCTAGGGCTGCATGAGCATTGCCAGCAGGAGTAGCATCATCATTAAAGACTTTTTTACGAACTAAAAGCGAGCCATGTTCTGGGGAGGATGCAAAAAAAGCTTTATCTTTAGGGTCCCAGAAAAGCACTTTCATTTTTTCCATCATGTTTTGAGCTCTTTCCAGCCAATTTATATTAAAATCACATTCATAAAGATCTAGAAGGGCTAAAATATAGTTAGCATAATCTTCCAAAAAGCCTGGCGTAGATCCTAAAGATCTTCGCCATAAATGATACAGTCGACCTTCCTGAATCATATTATTTTCAATAAATTGTGCTGCTTGTTGAGCGGCCTCCAAGTATAAGGATTCTCCTGTGATTTGGTAGGCTTTAGCTAGGCTAGAAATCAACAAAGCATTCCAGTCAACCAGAATCTTATCATCTAAGCCAGGTCTGATACGTTTATTGCGCTTTTCCAAAAGTATTTGACGATCTAAAGCCAATTTTTCTTGCTCTTGCAATGAAAGAGCTCCTAAAGGCGTAAGAAGATGTAAAACATTTCTTCCTTCAAAATTTCCTTCCTTTGTTATCCCGTACATATGGCAAAAGAGTTGAGGATCTTGTAAGCTCTCCTCTATTTCAGCAAGAGACCAGAGATAAAATTTTCCTTCCTCCCCTTCTGAATCTGCATCCTCAGCGGAATAGAAGCCCCCTAAAGGATCGCGCATCTCTCTTAATAAATATTGCAAAGTATGCAAAGCAACATCAAGAAAGCTTTTTTGCCTAGTAAGCTGATAGGATTCTAAATACAAGCGGCTTAGAAGAGCGTTATCGTAAAGCATCTTCTCAAAGTGAGGAATTAACCATTTCTCATCGACAGAATAGCGATGAAAGCCCCCTCCTAGCTGATCGTAAATGCCCCCTCGTGCCATTTGCTCAAGAGTATGGGTTATCATTTTTAAATTTTCTGGCTGCTCGTGGTGATGATATTGATGCAGGAGGGCAAAAAGCACTCCAGTCTGAGGAAACTTAGGAGCTTTTCCAAAACCACCCCAGTCAGAATCGTAATCCTTTTGACAGTCTTCTATAAGCCCTTCGAGAAGTTTCTCTGAAAGAGAACCATGAAATTGTTGATGTTGGCTCTCTTCTTCCCATAAATATTGAAAAACTTTTTCCGAGGAAGCAGCAAGTTTAGTGCGATTGTGTTTCCATTGCTGGATGATTTCCTGTAGCAAGGAGCGAAAGCCTGGCATCCCATAGCGGGAAGTAGGAGGAAAGTAGGTGCCTGCTAAAAAGGGTTTTAAATCAGGCGTCATGAAAATAGACATGGGCCACCCCCCATGTCCTGTCATTGCTTGCACACAAGACATATAAAGACGATCTAGATCCGGCCGCTCTTCCCGATCTACTTTAATGTTGATAAAATGCTTATTTAATAGTTCTGCAATCTCTTTATCTTCAAATGATTCTTTTTCCATTACATGACACCAATGGCAGGCCGAATAGCCAATAGATAAGAAGATCGGCTTGCCTTCATGGTAGGCTTTTTCTAAAGCCTCTTTGCCCCAGGGATACCAATCGACAGGGTTGTATTGATGCTGAAGAAGATAGGGGCTTAAAGAAGAAGCGAGATGATTGAGCGTTTTGGACATTTTCACCTCCTAGTAGATAGTTGAAACTCCTTATGAATAACTTTAAATCTACGTACAAAAAAAGAGAACCTTAAAATTTGGAAGAAAGTCTGTAGGCACAGCTATTTCTCCAGGCTTAAATGCTCGATAAGCCATTGACTAAAAGCTTTTGCTTCTTGATTTTTCCCCATCCATCTTGCACGATTAAACATGGTGAGTGCCATTATTAAGGTATGATGCTGTCCAGCGCGATCCCCACTTTTTTTGAACTTATTATAATTGCGAGTAAGCACTCTAAGGCTTTTTTGAACAGATAGGGAATCTTTGAAGCCTAGCCGATTGGCAAAGTTCTTTGAATAAGCATTCATGAAGAACTGGCTAGAAGTATATAAGTCAAAATATCCTTTAATTAATCCTTCTTTTTGTAACAAAGAACCTATATAGGTCGGCCTAGCTCCTGTTAAATGGGCAATCTCATCAACCTCAGTAACCCCCTTTAGAAATAGAGCAATAATTTGCTCTTTCTTTGATTGAGGAGTGGATGGGGAATCGGAAGAAATTTGCATTTTTACCTCTCATATTGCTTTAAACAATCAAAAAGTAGCTAATAGCTTAGCTAAAAGGTTAAAAGATGTGAGCTTATATAATCTAGTTATTTATAAGCTTGAGAATCTCTCTATCTACCTGTAACAAAAGAAAATACCTTTAGAGGCTGCTTTGAAAAAGCTCCTATAAGCTAAATGAATAAAATATCTAAGAGAAGAGCCCTGCTGTCTCTTAGCAAGAGAAAATAAAAGATTGTTAGGATGTGGCCGCACAGTTTATCTTGCATCCACCCAAATTTAAGGCTTTAACAGAAAGCTTAAGCTTTTTAGTTTATCCATTTCTTAAAGGATCCTAAGGGTTAACAAAAAATTCCTACAAGAGGATTGCTTGCTAAGGAAACGGTATATATGCCACACTTAAGCTTTCCTAAGATTTTGAAATATTTATCCTTGCTTTTTTAGATAAACTAGTTGACGCTTTTATCACAAACCTGTTTGTGGACAGGAAAAGCAAAAGGAGTAAAAAGATCTTTCTAATGGCATTTATATCTCAAGAGCAAAACCATCAGATACTTTTGGCATTTTGGAAAAGCTTAAAGAACATTACAAAGCTCACATTTATTTCTCGAACATACTCGAAGGATGTAAAAGGATGGAATGGCCAAGGACGAGGAGAAGTGAAAGTAACAAAGCAAAGTCATACCCTACTAATCTTTGATGAAAAGGGAACGTGGCATAATCAGCAAGGAATGCAATTTAATTTTTACAATATATTTCGATGGGGATTAGACCTTAAAGCTTGCAAAATCTCTTTAGAACATTTGCGACAAGGAGCAAACCGGCCAATCTTCCTCCTTCATTTAGTTCCTTCTAATCCACACCTTTTATCTTCTTTAAATTCCTACTTTTGTAAACAAGATATTTATTCTGGTAAGGTCTATTTTGAACCCTTTAGCTTCCAGTTAACCTGGAGAATAAAGGGGCCGCACAAAAATGAGCAAATCGCTTATTCCTATTTCTAATCGCTTATTTAAATAAGAAGCAAGTAATAAGCTTTTTTCTAACATGCGTTTTTCTTAGATTAAAAACCCTCAAAGAAAAAGGGCCTTTGCTAAAACAGAGAGAAAAATGACTTATCTTTCCTAGCAGCGGTAATCATCTAGATAAAAAAGATTTTTTGCCTTTTCTTTATGAAATTTCTTACACGCTACCTTAGCCACGCTGGAAGTTAAAAAAATTTTCTAGCCATCTTTAGCTTAAAGAATTCTTAGTTGGATGTTTATTCAAATGTAGGCTACTTTAAGTCAACAAATGGAGTTCAACCCACTATAATTAGTTCTTACCTTCCAACTATTACTCCCTGTCAACGTTCATGGATTGCAGCTTATACCGATATCGGCCAGGTAGCCCTTCCTGTCATTTCAGGCGACTATGCTCTCTTCAAAAAAGATTACAAAGGTTTTGGATGACTTGCTCTTTCCACCCTCATTACTCAGATTTGTTTGGAAATTTTAAAAAGAATCGTTCCTGAAAAACGGCCGACGGGAGGCAGTCGCTCTTTTCCCTCGGGCAACACAGCTGCAGCTTTTTTAGGCCCTGCCTTTTTGGTCATAAGATATGGCCATTCGATCCTCTCTCCAGCTGTTGCGTTTTCTTATCTTGCCGCTATAGGAGTAGCAATCGGCCGCGTGCTCATAAAAGTTCATTGGCCTCACGATGTGTTAGCAGGAGCTGCTTTAGCTAACACTATCAGCTATCTAACAATTCCCAGGCTTTAAAATCTTTCTTCAACGATTGATCAAATAATGCCAAAAGCTAGCTTTTTAATTATACGGCCTAAATAATCTCTGTTTAGGTAGATTAAAAGTGCATTAATCCTTATTGCCAGCTCTTCCTTTATAAACATACCCTTTATTAAGTATATGTTTGCATGAAGAGCTGCTCAAAGGCCTATCATTTTAAATTTATTTGTAGACAGGCAAAAGAACCTTCTATTTACCGTAATAATGTTAATTTCTCTTTTATCTTTTAACTAAAAATTTTAGAGTGTTGGCTTTGCATTTTAACAAAAGCTAGGCAAACTTATTACTTTTTGCTTAAGAAAAATTCTTTATATTCACCTTGCCTCAGCGACCCTAACGTATCCCTACATGACTTGCAGGGATACGTTAATTGAAGCTGTAAAAATTCTTGCTACTCTATTAAATTTTATAATAGAGGGTTAGAAACCCCTAGTCAATTTAATATATTTTTTTTACTGTTCTTTAAGAACTCTATTTACAACATTGCTTTAGTGTTTTCCATTGAAAAAGCTGATAGACAGCAGCTCCTCCCACAAGAGCATAAATTAATCTTGCTATTGCAGGGAATTGACCAAAGATAAACTCAACCAAATTAAAGTCGAATAACCCTACTAAACCCCAATTAAGACCTCCAACTGCTAGTAAAATTGCTGTAACAATGTCTAATGTTTTCATATTCTCTCCTTAGGTTAAGGTTTAAGCTCGTAAATCAACTTATATATTTGCTATTATAAATTCACCATTTTTTTATAAGAGCGAACATATTTTTTTGCTTGATCTCCCGTGATCTTAAGGTACTTTTTGCTTTTCTCTTCGCTTAGTTTAAAGCTTAAGAATAAAATTGAGTCTTAAATAACCCTCAAAAATTGCTCTCTATTTACAAAAGACTATAGGTTGGCAAGGAAATAGACAAATCAGCTTTAACCACTAGTTTTAAGATAGCTGGCTAAACCTAGAAGTATTCTCTACCAAACATATGTTATGAGATTTTAAATAAAGAGAAGCGCTAGCACCTTCCTCAAATTCTTTTGAGTACCGCTTAAGAAAAAAGTGTTCTTCGGAAAGAACTTTTCTATAGCCATATTCTTCGTTTGAAGAAGCTAGAGGCAACCTTTAAGCAAAACCAAACAAGCATTTTTATATAAAAGGAAACAATCAATAAGCTTAGTCAGAAGATGATGAATAGCCCACATTTCTTGCAAACAATCCTTAGGAGCAGGCAAATATACAAAATAAGAAAAGCTCAGTTGTACAAATAAATAGCCTCCTACATTTTAGACATTCTCATAGCCGCAGCAAAGAAAATCATAGAAAAATTGTACACTTGTTTCGACAGGAGTTAGCGCAGAAAAAAATGAGATAAATTGAAAAAAAGTGCTGTTAATCTCTAAATCCTCCCTTCTTTAACTATTTATCTTTCTTACCTATTATCATTTTTTGCCATTCGCTTGCCTTTAATCGATATAAGACATGTCTTCTTAGCCAGTGGCCTTCTGAAATCCTGGGATGATTGAAGTCTTCAGCTGGATGATAATGCATTCCAATTTTTCTCATCACGGCCATAGAACGACGATTTTGAGCAGCAGTAAATGAAACAATCTCTGCAAGCTTTAATATTTCAAAAGCATATTTAAGGCATGCCTCTGCGCCTTCTGTAGCGTATCCCCTGCCCCAAGACTCATAAGCTAATCTCCATCCTACTTCTGTACATGGAGCAAAATGAAGAGGAAAAGTAGGTTTATCCACTGTATTCAGACCTATAAACCCAATAAACTTCTGGGTATCTAGGCGAGAAACAGCCCAGCATCCCCAACCTTCTGTCTCAATCTTAGCTTGCATACGCTTTGCCATTTGATCGCTTTCTTCCTTGTTTAGCCTATAAGGAAAATATTCCATCACACGCTCATCGGCATTGAGTTGAGCAAAAGGCTCTAAATCATTTTCTATCCAAGAACGTAGGATAAGGCGTTTTGTTTGAATTACTATTTTGTTTGCCATATATTTTTCTTAATCGCTTTTAGATTATTTTTTGAAATCCCTCTCTCTATCTAGCCCTTTAGATAGGACATGTTTCCTCATTTTTCCTTAAGGTTGAAAGAAAGATATATACCTTTGAACCATTTTTTAGTATAGAGGGATCATCTATGATTTTCTTCTATTTATAGATTTATATTGCTATATTTTGAAAAATTCTATTTGATTTCCAATTAAGCTAATTAATTATTTATGCTTTTAAAGAGGACAATAAAATGCCCAATAATGTTGGATTTTTTCCAGCCATTGAATATGGGTAGAAAGCCTTGAAAGCCAGCAAAGCAATCAACGACAAGAGAAATCCTTAGAACAGCTTAGGAGGGACAAATGATAAACCGCTTTAATCATCAATACGCATAGGATAGCGTCATTAGAGTAAGTTCTTGGGCGAGCCCCTTCTTCCCTGTACTTTTATTTTCCCTCCATCCTTTAATGGCTTCATTCGAAAACCATAAAGTTATGCTTCCTCTTTGCACTAAAGCTTTATTATACTCGGAGCAGTTACCTATGCAGTAGTTAAATTTTTTGTCCATAACCTGCCTATATTTTTGTTGTTGCAAACTAATTCTATAGCTCCTTAAATGTTAAAGAACAATCTTATCGCATACGCTTTTTATCATTTACGCAACTCTGCCTTGCAAAGAACTAAAAAACTTAAGTTTTTAATAAATGATAATATTAATATTGATAAAAAATGTAATAGCATGATAACTTTTTATTTTGATTATTAATTTTGTAGAAGAGGTAATTATGTACTTTACAAGCGTACCCGCTTTTGGATTTGAAACTTTTGCATGCAATGCTGAAAGTTGTTATAAAGAAATCGCTCAAAAAGCTAGCCAGAAAACATTAAATTTACAAATGGCAAAGCTGAATGCCCAGATATCAGACCTACAAGAAACACCTTACTTTGATGATCCTGAACACCAAAAGATAAGGGATGAATCCATTACCAATGCAGCTAAAGGCGCATGGAAAACCGCCAATATTGTAAAAGCATTAGGATATATTCCTTTAATCGGAACTCTAATTGGAGTAGGGCGTATTTCAAAGGCCATGAAAGCTACAAAAGATGAGTTGCCCAATAAATATAATCACATAGTTCGCGGATGTGTAGAGTTATTGAGTTTAGGATTTTTATTATTAATTCCTGATCTTATTTTAACTGGCTATAGAGCTTATAATGTAAGAAATAGGAATCTCATTACATCCTGAATCTACTCCCTCTTCAGCCTATCTATCAAAAGAAGAAATGCTAATTTGATTGATTTTATCATGAATAGAAAATGCTTTATGTTACAATCTTCTTATTATTTTTTACTCACACGAGTAGGATTTTATATCGAAATGGCGAAAAGATTATTGTAACTATTTGGTAGGCAAAATTCTATTCATGAACCTATCTGTTCTACTATCCTAAATGAATGCGCAACTGATGGGTATTACAGCACATGGTTAGCGCCCTAGCGGTCTTTTTAAGAGCATTGTAACTGGCGTTTGGATTCTCTATGCAGCAAACATATAGCTTGTTTCTTGACATCAAGTTTTAAAGAAGCCTTTTATGGGTAGTAGTCGTAAGTTGCTATTCTTCCTGTCCGCAGATTGACTAAAAGATTTCCTAAATTTTGACATAATACCATGAGCGGTAGAGATGACAAAAGTATTACAACTTATTCTAAGGGAGTTAAAAAATAGGGCAACCTGGACTTGAACCAGGGACCAACGGGTGATGAGGTCGGGAGTCCGCCTTACTAACCAAATACCACCCAACCGTTATGCACAAGATGCATAAGGCATTTACGAGGAAAATGCTGCTAAAATGTAAGGTTTTTAAATATAGCAGTAAGCAAACTGCTGCACCGTTTGCTTATTGCTATATTTTGCACACTACAAGAGGAGTGAAGTTAAAAACCAAGCTAGCCTAAGAAAAGCTAAGCTAGCTAGTGTTAGCTTATGCTAAAGAGCATAATTGGAAAGCAAATCCATGTCCTGCATACCCTGTGGTTAACCTTGTATAGGGGTTTTCAAAAGCTTCACGGTATTTTTTCTGTTGAGCTTCACGCGATTCTTTCTCCTTATCATAAGCCTCTTTACGTTTTTCATACTCGGCTAAAAACTTTTCTGCATCTTTAGGATCAACTAAGTTTTTTATAGTTTTAATAGGCCCCCATTGAGGTCTCGTTGGAACAAAATCTTTATATTCAGTATCAATAAAATAAATGTCATCTTCCCCAAAAAATTTCAATTTCCTCTCCATCATTTAAAGAAAAGCACAAATGTGCTAAACTACAGGAAAGGAGGGATGGTATGACTGCACAGTAACATCATTACGAACATGCAAGAATGGCCATAGATATGCCCTATGAGGAGCATAAGAGACTTAAAGCTATGGCAGCTTTTATGGGAGTCACTCTTAAAAATCTTGTTCTTAATTGTCTTAGAGATCATTTACTCATTGATAATGAACTAAACGATAAGACATTAAAAGACTTTAAAGAAACGGATGAAGGAAAAGAGTTAGTGCGTTGCAAGGACTTCAATGACTTTATTGATAAGCGTGGTCTCAAATAAATGCTCAAAATTTCTTATCGCAACCAATTCAAAAAAGAATTGCACTAACAAGAAAAACGAGGAAAAGACATGAAAAAATTCCTCGAAGTAGCTGAGAAGCTCGCTCACGAAAAACCTCTCGGCCCAAAATACAGAAACCGCAGACTCGTTGGAAATTTTAAAGGGCGGTGGGAATGTCATATTGAGCCTGGCTGGTTGCTTGTTTATCTCAAAACTGATCAAGAAATCATTTTTGAAAGAACCGGAACGCATTCTGATGTCTTTAAATAGCTATTAAAGGTCGTCAATGAAACTTTCTCTTTGAAGAATATATTCACGAAAAGCTTTTCTTCCTTCTAAGATGGCCTTAGAACGCATTCCATACTTCCATGAAGCCTTTCTCTAAATAGCTGATCCTTCTGTTATCTTAGCCCCAGTTGACTTTCCACCATGTAGCCGGCATCGACCATTTGCCATAACCGGCTTGTCTACGCGGTTAATGGTTATTCGTTCTAGCTTTTGCGCCGCATGTTTTCCCGAACATAGGGTGCCTTGCTTTATTATTTCAAGCTTAATATTGCTCAAAAGCGCGCGTGAGCACTGGTAAAAAAGGGGGCAACCTGGATTTGAACCAGGGACCGACGGTTATGAGGACAGGAGAACACCGACATACCCAATATCATTCAGCCGCTATGCATAATGTGGTAAAGGATTTAAGGCCAAAAAGCTATTGAATTCTGAGGGATTTTGCTGGGAAAATCTGCATTTCAGTGAACCGCTAGTGAACCTCCCAATCAATTCCTTATGCTATGTAGGACAACAAGGGTATGGCCCCCCTAGAGGGGCACGCCTGATCGCTCGTTAAGCCATTAAAAATTTTTCGCAACTTTTCATGTTTTTATTTCCTTATTTCTTTATTTCTGGTGTATTAAAAGTAAAGAACGAAGGAGAAGAATTATGCCTGCAAAAGGCCATATGTCCAGAATGACTATAGACGTTCCGGAAGAAGATCATAAAAGGCTTAAAGCTCTTGCCGCAGTTTTAAGTAAAAGTATGCGGGAGATCATTATTGGATGAATACACGAACATCTTTATAGTACCAACACTCCAAATGCTGAAACCCTTGAGGCTATAAAACAAATTGAGAGGAGCGAAAATCTAGTTGAAAGCGACAATATCGACGATCTCTTCAAAAAACTCGGTATCTAGATGCTTAAACCTATTCACCTACGCCTGTTTGAAAAAGAAGTAGTCAAAGCGAAGAAACGAGGCAAGGATATAGAAAAGCTCAAAGAAGTGATGAAGCTTTTAACTCTTGATGGACCGCTGCCACCAAAAATCGCAATCATAAGCTAAAGGGTGATTATGTGGGTTACTGGGAATGCCACATTGAGCCTGATTGGCTACTGGTCTATAAAAAGACAGAAACGGAAATTATCTTTGCAAGGGCAGGTTCTCATTCGGATCTTTTTTGAAGGGAGAAACTAATTTTTCCACGATGATTATGATGAGTAAAGGCGTTGAAGTTATTCCAAATTATCAAAAGAATTATCAAAATAGCCAGCTTCCCGTAAGCAAATAACATCATATTTAAGATGGTGAGCAAAAACTCTCATAGGCATAGTTGCATGAACTTCTTGTAAAAGCGTTGATGTGTTAGCCTCTACATCAGAACTCAAGTCTTTAAAATGCTCACCGAGCATTTGCTTTACTTCCTTCTCGTGAATTACAACAGGACGAACTTTATAAGAAGTGATTATTTCATTTGCTTTTTGATTCCAAGTCGTATTTGGGCTGTTATTATCCATTGGGGAAGTAGTTAGATGTCTAAAGATATGTTGATATCCTTTTTGATCCCATTCCTGCTGTGCAGATAATTTTTCCTGAGAATCAGGTGAAAATAGAATTTTCAAGGCAAGTTTCTGGATTTTTTCATTGAGCGACATATTTTCAGGCTCTGCAATATATCTTTCTTGCATTAATTTTTGCATGCTGGCAGCGCGTAAATAGTCATAGTGATCGGAAAGCCCCCACAATTATATGAGCTAATGGTAAATTCGGTAGCAGACAGCAAGCCGCATCCAAAAAACACAACAAATAATTAAAGTATTAAATAATTTCATTTAATCCTCATTAAAAATGAGGAACAATTTATTATTTGTTTCACATAATTAATTAAATTTCAATGAGATTAAACGATTTACGAAGATAAAAAAGTTGGAGACCATTTTGGTTCACCCTGCCCGAATCCAAACGGACTTCAGTGTTTTTTTTGTTCCATGTAACGCCTTATTTCTTAGAAGAGTGTCATCTTCAAGGCAAAAGAGCTGCGACTTGTTTTTGCTGCTTATGAGCTGTTTGAAAAAGTTTCAACGCCTTAAGATAAGATGCCTCATTTTTAGAGAAATGTCCGCTAAATTTATTTTTGTCACTGATGATTTCCCCTACGACATCAAACTGTTTGTTGTCTATCATTTCTTGGATATGTAGCAAATTGCGCTTTAGAGTTTTTTCAATAGAAAAGGAGGCTCGCTCGGGATCCGAAAGAAACTTATTAAATTGCTGACAAAATTCACAAGAACATGTGCAGCTCCCTGCTCGTGCCCATGTTATAGGCTTTTGGGGTTCAACACCAAAATGCTCTGTGACTCTATTAAAATAAACCGCGCCAAGAGCTTGAAAAACAGCGCGTTGATAACCATAATCAGGAGATGTAGTTTCTAGTGCCCTTAAAAGAGCTGGTGCAAAGATTTCGACTACAAATTTGGGATCTTCACTGCTGTTGAGTTCAGCAACGGTTTCCACCAACCGTTCTTGATCATCCAGAAGGGCCAGCAATCGAAAGATCTCTGTTAAGGTCTCGCTTCTAAAATTTTTTAATTTTTGGCGACAACGAGATTGCCACTCTACGGCAAAATATCCTGCAACAATAGTACGTTGTTCAGGGTAGCCTTTCAATGCGATGAAAAGTTCATAAAGCCAAGAGAATAGGGATCCTCTTGATTTGGCTGCAATGGCGTCGATCTCTGGCTTAAGTGCTGTCAAAGAGAAAAGCTTAATCAATCGCGCAACACTCATAGCGTCGAGAGAAGAAAATGAATACTTTTGATAGCGCTGTAGATAATACTTAAGCAAATCGACATCAGCCAAGGTAATCAAGGAATCTAAAACATTGATTTTATAGAACTGCATGCTTGTACAGCGATCGAGAATGTGGCGTGCTAACTTCAACACTTTTTCTAGATTAGATCCTTCCTGCCATACTGTAGACTTAAGAAGAGTTTCCAAGTAATGGGCTCCATATTCTAAATCGCTATAACCTACAACTTCAAGGTCGGAACTTTCTGGCCAAATGATCACAGCACCGCGATGGTACCAGAGTTCTTTAGTTGCTCCTGAATTGCCGGTAGCTTCAGAGATTGAAACCTTGCGGCCTGGACCTCCGATCAAAGGCTTATCGGCTAACAAGGCATCTTCACTAAGAAGAATTTTTGCGATTTTTATTTTGTTGCCATCATTTCCCAAAAAGTTATGAGCATATATCTCAGTAGTGTTGATTCCATACTCAGTGTAGTTACTTTCACTATATTCACTATCATCATCATCGCGGTATCTGTTGCGCTTGTATCCATCGCCATAGTAATCTCCGTAGCTTTCTTCATAATAGCTCACGAGGCATAGAAAGGCTTTACACTGATGTTTAGCAGCAGCTTTGAGCAAAATCGAGGTTTTGGCATAATCACTGCTTTTTAAGTTGCTTAGACAAAGGTTTTTTTCTGTGTAAGAATGGTCTAGCAAATAAGTTAAGAAAGGAAACTTATGCTGTTCTTGGCTCCATTTTTGGATATAGCTGTCAACCTGTTCAATGATCTCGTCATTTTTTGCCAGCTGAGGCTGTGTGCTTCGGCCTGCAAGAGCTAAATTGTAGACCAAGCAGAGGCGGTAGCCTGAAAGCACTGGTTTAACCTCATGAAAACAATCGGCATAAAAGACAGCATATTCTGGAGAAAACTTACCATTACCAGCGAAGCTGTAGGAAAAGCTCTCACCAGCATGGCTAATAATTAATTCACCGCCTTCATGTGGGGATGGCAAGCTGATGACAAGTGTAGCAAACATATTGTCTATCTTTTCAGTGTCTCTATGAGGTAAAAAGAAACAGCCTTTGCCATAAAGCAGCAACTTATACAGCTCGCACTCAACGGTGACATCCCCCAAACCTAGCTGTTTGGCTATATTTATACACATCTTTTTGAGAGCTTCCTGCCAATCGGGATTCCGGAATTGCAAGGCAGAAGGCGATAACTGCCACACATTGCGGACATTAGTATCGATAAGAGTTTCTTCTTTAAATCCGTAAGGGGCTTGTTCACATTCGGCCATGATCTGTTCAGCTTGCTCTGGACGCAAAGGCAAGGAAATCTCCCCAACATTGTCAATATAGAGACCCGGCAGCAAAGATTGCAGGGTGCCGTGCGCAGTAAAAGTTCCTGGAGATTA
>NZ_JSDQ01000101.1:0-18418 GCF_000813665.1 Neochlamydia sp. EPS4
ATTCTAATTTATTCAATATGGTAAGAAGATCGATCATCTCATGCTCACGATAATGGGGTGTTGATCATTTCTTTCCAAAATCCTATCATAGCGATTCATTAATCATCATTCCCAAAATACAGAGCTTCTTCGTGAATGATGTAATAAATATTGTAAACCTTCTAAGCTCACGGCATGATGATGGTTCGTTTAAGTCATCAAGCATTAGAAGTCCTTCATCGATACCGTAAAAAGAGTCAATCAATCATTGCAGTAAATTAAGAAATAAAAAAAGGAGTATACCCCATAGCGTTTGATTTTAGAAAGCTGCCAAGATGTGGCGCAAAAGGATGAGGCAACTTGGACTTGAACCAAGGACCAGCGCGTTATGAGTCCATGCAAACCTCAGTAATCACAATCATTAGCAGTAGCTAACGACAACCAAGATAGGAGTGTAAGGGATTTTTATCTATGTGAATCATTCGCCATAATTTGCTATCTTCTGTAGTCGAATGGTCCAGGTTTGGTCCATGTATCTGTATGTTGATAAGCTGAAACTAGGAAGAGCTCAATCAAAATGAAAAAGCCCATCATGATACATGCACAATGGGCTTAATTTTAGACAACCAAAGCAACTTTATAAGGAACACCTTCCGTATAAGCATAAAATTGCTTTGCAATAGACGTTCTTTTTTCTTGGTATTCTTTCACTAAACGTTTTTGTTCACCTGGGGATTTTGAGGTTAATGCAAAAACCTGTCTCATAAAGAGAGTATCAATTGCTTGTAACTTTTCGAATGTTCGTTTAGTTAACTTTGTTTTTACTAAAGCTATAATTGCATTGATAAGTGGAATAAGTCCAACGCTAACAACACTTAATGCGATCTTCCATTTTAATAATTTTGGAGGAGTCGCCTTTTCATAGTGAGTTTGTACTTCAGTGCGGAAAGCCTCCAAACCTGGCTCACAATTCCTAGCATCGAGCCTACTTGTTTGTGTACCCCTAATTACCTTTGATGTTTGATGCATGAGGGTGAACAAACCAATTCTTGCACATTTTTCAACACTGGCACCTTTGGGGCCAAAAAGCTTATTCCATAAACCTGGTTTCTTTGCGACCATTAAACCAGCTGGCTCAGTGTCGATAAAAGCAAGTTTTCCCGCGGGAGTTAAACGAATATTGTCAAAGGAGGCGTCTACAAAACCAGCCTTTTGTACTATAGTGGATATTTTCCTGGCTATTTCCCTTTGATGTTCTACATCCATGTCTTTGATAGCTTGAACCGTATCTTCAACACTTAAAATATTGATTTTTTCACAAACTACACAATACTTCCTGTTAGGTTCTGTTACTCCGTCCAAGTTTGCATAGACAACCAATTTTTTTCTTGGAAGAACTACATCAATGTTTGCTTCTCGGGCGACTTTTTGAATCCGCTTTGTCATTTCTATTCGTAGAATACTTTCTTCATCGATGAAAAAAGCCATTTCGTTTCTATCGTTCATTGGCCCAATAATCAATTGATCTTTTGGGACCCGGCTGGCTCCTGATTTGATTATCCATCCATCTAATTCATCATGTTCAATAACGCTATAAAATCGAATTCTTTCCAGAGCATCAACATCTAAGAGGGGTTTATTGCTTAACAGATTAAATCCATGCCTTGTTAATATTTGATTTTTTTCTATAATCTTTTCACGATCATAAACTAGTGGTTCAGAAAGAACTTGCTGGACCTCAGGGTCAGATATTAATCGCTGCGCAGTTGCTGCAGCTTTGTTGTCTTCATTTTCTAATAAGTGCCTTGACAATCTTTGCTCACTGAGGTCTACTGAGGGCACATAAGTGTTCGAATAATAAAATGACTTGAAAAAGTCAAAAAAAGTTGGGGTCATTTTTTTTTACCTTCCATTTTGGTCTATAAAAGACTCTTTTGTTTTAATTTAATTTATTAAAAGTTTAATAATATCAGAAATAATAAATTAAAACTACTCTAATTCGCAAAAATCATCATAATAATTTGATCTGTAATATTAATCTCTAAAGAAAAGCCCTTAAGAGATTATCTTTCCCCACCTAACTTCAAGCAAAGCATGCTATCATGCTTGGGGGAATTAAAAAATTTATAAATAAAAACTTGAGAAGTGATGGGCTGTATGGATCAATTTAATGAGAAGGAGTACAGACATCCTTCTTTTTGGTTGTCGCCTGCATCTTGTATAGATAACCGATAGTCTGGCCTGGGGTTGCCCTGCGAAAGATAATCGTTAAGGATAGCTGCTTGTGCCCTTTCCCGCTCATCAATATTGTCGCAATAGCGGATTAGGAAGATAACCCCTAGCTTACTGTTTATCTGGAACTTTTTTTCCAGACCTCTGATGCGGGTGTTGAATTTCATTTAGCCTCCACAATTTCTAGCCGCTTTTCGATATCCTGAAGCTCCTTAAATTTGATTAGATGCCCTATGATGTCATTGGCAAGATTTCTTTGCAGAAAGGATTTTCAACATCCAGCAATTTGACTAGCCTATCCACTACCTTTACGGAATGGGCTTTTAAGGGTTGCACAGCATTTTCAACGATAAGATTGCGCAGTCGGTTCAATTCTGCTTTGAAACTGAGTCTTTGATCCATTCGTAGCAAGTTTGACGGGCAATCTTAGCTTGTTGGCATCCTTCACTTTCAGAAGGAGTTGCTACAAGAAATGGCTATGCCTTGAGTCGTATTTCTGCTAGTCCGGTTTTATTAGATGTGACAGACGTCAAGTAGACGGACTCTTCCATCTTCTGAAGCATGCCAGCATTTGAAAGTTGAAGTTTTGCAACTTTGCGCACTGGGTTTTCTGTTACCCAGCCCCATTCCTTAAGCATTATGGTAAAAATATGGGACAGGCTAGAAATATACCAAATGGCTGCTGTTGGCGAACGGGTCTTTCCTGGTTTTATTTCTTCTGATAGGAGCAAACTTTTCTTTCCTGCGACCAGGCTTGATTTGATGCAATCCAGGCTGTAATTACCAAGCTGGCGTTTCCACCCTAGCAAGTGGCGCTGGACGTTCTTGGCATCTTTTGGTTTCCGGAGCAAAATCGACTTGATGTACCTGTCGATAGCTTCACTCAAAGGGTGCTTTTGGGCTTCAACTTTGTCGAAATAGCGGTCTTTTTCGACTTCTATGGTGGTATCGCTTTTTCACTTTTTGGCTCATATTAATGAGCTGAATGGTTTGGGGATTGGCGCATGGCCCTTGGCTCTGACGCGTGCTCGATAGCTTACACTGCCGTCACTATTCTTACGTTCATCTATCCCTTTCACAGCAGAACCCTTTTCTTCTTGGTTATTGTTAGGATTAACTGTTGCTAGTGATGAAAAATTGATTGTACTTAGTTGTGTTGTTTTGCCAGTGAGTGGTCCACCGGTAGTCCAAACGGCATTCTTTTCCTCATCATCTAAATGGATGTAGCTAGAAGATCCTGCTTGACGCATATTTCTAAGCAAGTTTATAAAAAGTGGGGCAACCTGGACTTGAATCAGGGACCAACGGGTGATGAGGGCGAGAGAATACCGACATATCCGATATCAATCAGCCGCTAGGAGCACTAGCGGTAAAGGATTTAAGACCAAAAAGCTATTGAATTTTGCGGGATTTTTCTGGGGAAATCTGCATGTCAGTGAACCGCTAGTGAACCGTGTAGTTTTATTTAACAAATAGGACAAGTAAGAACCTTGAGGAAATTATACCGCTAATCCGCTACGAGAAATAGCTGCTCCATCGGATTTTTTAATTAAGATTTTTTCTGATATTAGTCCTACCTGAATCGATATTTCTTTCCATTGATCTAAGAAATTTCTTAACAAGTGATATCTACATAATGAAAAAAAGCTTTGTTGGCGATAAATATGACAAAATAGACCTGAACCGCCTCCCAAATAAGTTCCTACAATTTTTCCTAGAGGATGAGTTATTTTAGTAACCCCTTGTTCATTTTGTCCTGAAAGGCTAAGAAACTCTTTCCCAAAGATTTCATGATAGCTATCACGGTTGATTAAATTTGTAATAAACCATAATTTGCCAATCAATTTATTGAGACGAACTGATATTTTGCTATCTCGAACAGAAGTACATATTAAAATTTTACGAGGTTGAGACCCATCTTCTTGATCTAAATAGGCAGTTTTCCAACGCCAAGGAAAGCAATACTCTTTTAATTTTCCTGTAAATGTACTCCAAGCAGTTTAGGAATGTGAATGTATAAGGTAGGCTCAACAACTTTCGAGTAATTTGAAGTTCCAAAAAATGACATATCATAACAATAGCCAGTTCTTCTAATTCCTTTTAAAACATCATTATTTCCAAAGACGCCTCTTTCCTGAGCATAAATACTAAATTCTCAGTCATTGCCGTAAATTTTCATATAACCTTCTCAATCTTATAAAAGCATAAATATATCATATTTAATAATAAGCAACGGATATAAATAATTAATTGCACAGTTTTCTGTGTTTCTGTATAATAAATTTAGGAGGTGATTTATGACTAATCCACATAAA
Organism: Neochlamydia sp. EPS4; assembly: GCF_000813665.1. Lineage (NCBI taxonomy): Bacteria > Pseudomonadati > Chlamydiota > Chlamydiia > Parachlamydiales > Parachlamydiaceae > Neochlamydia > Neochlamydia sp. EPS4. The sequence continues at coordinate 4,527 of NZ_JSDQ01000101.1, forward strand.
GCCCGTTTAACTTTGGACATGGATCCCAACGAGCATGCCTATTTGAAGATGGCTTGTGCTAAATTAGGGGTAACCATGCGTCAATTCATGCTTCTTGCGACCTTTGAGAAGATGGAAAAACTCGAAGATGAGTGGCTCGCTGAAAAAGCTCATCAAACTCTAAAAAGAATTGAATCCGGTGAGGAAAAAACATCTTCATGGAGGAAGGCTAGAGAGCGTTTAATGTGAAATACGAAGTCGAAATCTCAGAAAGTGCAGAGAAGTTTCTCGAAAAAGTTCCAAAGAAAGATCGTTTAAGAATCCTGGAAAAAATCGATACATTAGTAGATGATCCGATGCCTTCAGGAAGCATTAAATTGCACGGCCAGAAAACTCTTCTGTATCGCATACGTTCCGGTGATTATCGCGTTGTCTACTCCATTAAGAAAGATGTGTTAAACATTTTGGTTGTGGAGATTGGACATAGACGAGAAGTGTATCGCTAATTTTGAAAGACAGCTGCCTGCTTGCCTCCAATTGATATGTTGTATAGGATTAAAGGGGGTATTTGCCCATAGGCGGTTGATGCTTTCTCTTGAGAGATCTGCTGGAAATTTTTTGTATAATTCCATTCTAGATTTATGCTCAAACGCTTGTAAATGGATGATTTCTTGTGCTAAAATAACAATAAATTATTCTAATTATGTGAGTGATGTGCTATGAAATGCAACGCTGAACTAAATGCTCGCTAAAAGAAGATTATGGCTTATCTTCTCTCTTGTCGCACGGTTAAGGAAGCTGCTCAGAAAGCAGGTATTTGACTTGCAACCGTATTCAAATGGCTGAAAGACCCATTATTCAAGGCTGAACTCGATCGTTTAAGAGAAGAGGTTATTTCTGACGTCGTGGATAGGCTTAAAGTGTATTGCATGCAGCTTGTCATGTCAAAGATCGATATCCCTTAATGATGCCCTCCACAGCCTTTGCATGTAAAAGTGTGGGACACAATCTTCTGTTGAGGCCTTAATGCTTCGGGAAGACCTTGCAAGATCCATTGGCGTAAATCAATTTTGTGGTCTTTTAAGGCATCTCCGAAACTTTCCCCTAAGGGAGCTCTGGCCAAAGCTTCGATTGCTTATAGTTGCCCTTGATCTTTCTAATAAATTTAGCCCCAGCAGCATCCACATCAGGACAAATCAGAAAAAGCAAGGCTTTTCGTATGAGATAATCAGTATAAAGATCAAGTGGCTGAGTTGATCCTCCAGTGGCAATGCAAAAGCAGAGATCGGCAGCAAACTGTTGAATCAAGATAGCGTCAAATTCTGATTCCAAGATGATAGCCACTCTTTTATTGATATCGCCATATGCCAAGTGTTGAGATTTATTGATGAAAATAAGATGGCACTGTGCCGCCAGTGTGCTACCAAATTTCATTTTCTGGCAAATCGCAAAAAAAAAGTAGTTGCCGCAGGAATTTTCTCTTGATAAAATGTCTTTTTCTATAAATAGCAAAACCTGCTTTATGTATGACAATAAAAAAATTAAAAGAACACCTGCAAAAACAAGATCAAGACTCCTTACTAGATGAAATATTGACGCTTTACAAAACTTTTGACTTTGTAAGGAAATACTATGATTCTCGTTTAGAACCTCGTGCACCCTCTGATATAGCGCAAAAATACAAGAAAATTTTGGAAGAACAGTTCTGCCCCAAAAAGGGTTTTCCTAAGCTTAAATATTCAGTGGCAAGAAAAGCTATTAGCGATTTCAAAAAAGTGTGCGCTGATTATCTAAGTATTCTTGATCTTCAGCTCACTTATGTTGAATATGGGGTTAAATGCACCTTAGATTATGGGGATATTGACGAACGATTCTATAATAGCATGGAAAGTATGTTTGAAAAGACCCTGAAAGACATGGAAGAGTATGGAGCCCTAGAAAATTTTCAAAAACGTTGTTTAAATATCCGTGTTCAAACTCAAGATATGGGATGGGGGTTTGGAGACGCCATTGAGGGTTTATATAAAGATTTTTTTGAAAAAAACAGTTAAATTCCTTTTATAACCACACTTTCAGTGCACTAAAATCTATGTTGCCTGTAGAAATGGTTCATTAAAAATCAGAAAAAAATGGAAACAAAAATTTAAAGAATTTAATCAAAAAATTGAAGATCGCATTGAATTGGAAATTATCGTAGATGCTTACAATGAGTCGGAACGAGCTATGGGATGGTATTACTACTTACAAGATACGATGACTATACCGTTTAAGGCTAAGTGTATCCAATCAGTCAGTACATCTCCGCTGAAAATAGATGAAATTATTGAGATTATTGGCATGAACGACGAAGAAAACTGCGAATACGATATGTTTGTACAAGTGAAATGGAAAGACAAAGAAACACTTGGTGTACCATTGAAGCAGCTCAAAGGTATTAATGTTGATGATAAAACCAAGTAAGCGTTAGATGATGGGTCTTATTGGATTTCTCAAGGATATTGTTTTTAATCAACCCCTCTTGCTTATCATCCAAATCATTGCTTGGAGAGGATAAATCAGATAACATGAATCAAATCATAAGACATGGAGCTTATGGAGTTATATTTCAAGATTCCAAAATCCTCCTCACTCAAAAGACATCAGGACCTTATGAGGGATTATGGGGACTTCCTGGAGGTGCTATTGAATTCGGTGAAACGCCAGAAGCAACACTTAAACGTGAGCTATGGGAAGAATCTTCTATAGCAATTTCTAAGTTAGAATTTTTAAGTGTAGCGACCTCTACTGGCAACTACGATAATAACGGTGTTCCATATGGATTCCATCAAGTTGGCCTTCTTTATAAAATATTAGGTTGGGAGAAACAGCCAGGCTTAGTGCCTCAAGAAGAAAACCGTTGGGTTAGGCTCACTGACATCCTTCAAAAGGAATTAACTCCATTTGCTCTTCATGCGATCTCTAATCTACCAACAAGTGAAATATAGAGGCCTCATAACAGGATTAGGGGCAAGGTAATAGGTCTTGCAAAACACGAAAATCGATTGCTTGTCTGCGAGGTACTTAATGATGATGGCGTATTAAAAGGATGGGGCCCCATCGGAGGTGGTATTGAATTTGGTGAAAGTGCTGAAGAGGCTCTAAAGCGCGAAATTTATGAGGAGCTTGGATGTAATCTCGTCATTACAGGTGAACCTATAGTCTGCGAAAACATTTTTGAACATCATGGGATTAAAGGACACGAAATTATTTTTGCCTTTCTCATTAAGCTTTCAGATGAAACCATCTACACGATAAATCGTTTTCAGATTTATGAAGATAGAGGAAGTGCTCACTGGGTAGAATGGATTCCACTTGATCGGTTTGAAAGAAGCGAAGCCATATTATTTCCTTCAATTATAGTAGACAAAATCGCAGAGATCTAAAATCACTTGATTGAAAGAACTTCAATAAGTGTGTCGATTTGTTTAGAGGGTATTAATCGCTAAAAATCGATACAAAATTGCTCTTGATATGAGCGCACATGCTTTACAAAAGATCCAGGCAAGGTGATGTAATCCTTAATTGATGCTTCGCTATGAAAGTACCTTGAATAGGTATTTCTATTCGAGTAGTAAGCCGTTAAACCCGTTTCAGGATTAAATATAAAATCCTTATCTTGTGCTAAGTTGTGAGGGCATTTCTTTTTAAATAGGGCATTTCTTTTTAAATAATGAGATCGAAGAAGTTCACAAGCTTTTCCTACTATAGAAATACTTCGAGTTCTGCCCTTCTTTGTCTCTTTTAGGTAGATCTCTTGTCGATCAAAATTAATACAATTCCATGTTACTCTCAAAATCTCTCCTCGTCTCATCCCTGTAGTAATGGCCAAAAGCATAACAGGCAACAAATGTTCATTACGGCTATTTTTACATTCTTCTAATAGTGCAAGACATTCATCAGAAGATGCAATTCTATCCCTTCCTTTTGATTTTTTAAATTTAGTTACTCGTAAGCATGGGTTATCAGTCATCCAACCGCATTCACGAATACCAGATGCCCATGACAGTTCAAAGCAGGGCCAAATAGCGATTGACAGTAGCAGGACAGCTTTTAAGGTGTTTTGATGTTGTCCCTTCAGAAAGCTCCTGACGACATTAAGCAATCAAATCAGGTGAAATTTTTAGTACACTATATTTGCCAATTTTATCATGCCACCAAGCAAGATGCCGCTGCATATTCCGAGCTTCTTTAGACTTTCTAGGAAGAACAATTGTTATGTAGCGATCAATAAGATCGACTAGAGTCTGCTTGCCTTTTTCTTTGTCTATAGGACCATAACCTTGTCGCCTACGTGCTTCTTCTAGTTTGGCCCAATGCTTGGCCTCTTCTTTTGGAGGAAAGGTTTTAAGATTTAGGAGGAAAGCCATCGCTTTGACGGAGCATACTTTATAGCTGAGGGCTCCATTTTTTGAGGACGTTTTTGAATCGTTGCCATTTAGCTCATGCTCCATTTTGAGTGGTTAGCGTGAGCAACGACAAGATCACTTTGATGATAATTGCTGTGATTTGCTGAGGTGTATAGAGTCTTAGTGTGCCACCTGTGTGCCACGACCTATTTTAGTAACTTGGGTTTTAATGATTGAATGTAATCATCGTAAACCTTAAGGGCGGTATCTCAACAAGTTATAAAAAGAGGGGCAACTTGGACTTGAACCAGGGAACAACAGATTATGAGTCGCCTAACCTTCCACAAACCAGCATAAATGGCAATACATAGGCACAGCAAAATCAGCGGTTTGAGAAAACACTGATTGCGCTAGTTTGCGTAATTTTACTCCAGTTTTTTCCAGTCAAGTGCGTAAAATTTGCGTTAAAACGAGAGAGTATCGCTTTTCTCTTGACAGTGTGCCACTAAAATGGTACGCTGGTAGATAAATGAGGATGATAATGAAGCAATGGATTGCTTATGAAGGAACCGAATTTACGATTGAGTGGTTTTATGATCATAAAGGACATAGCCAAGCACTTGGATACTTCAAAGAACAACCGAAAGATAAACAGAGGAAACTGCTCAACCTTTTTCGTTTAATGGGAGATCAGGGAAAAATCTTCGACGAAACGAAATTTAGAAATGAAGGAGATGGGATCTACGCTTTTAAGCCACAACCTGATCGTTATCTTTGCTTTTTCTTCAAAGGCAAGAAAATTATAGTGACGAACGCTTTTATCAAAAAAACGCAAAAACTTCCACAAGGTGAAAAGGATCAAGCGTTAAAAGCTTATCAAAGTTATGAGAAAAGAGTAAAAGAAGGAGGCTATTATGAAAAAGAAAGCTAAGTCTACATATGAGGAATTCATCGAAGATGACGAACAAAAAGATTTACTGGATAAAGAATACAAAGAACTCCTCTTGTCTGAACTATTGATCGCCGCCATGGAACACGATCATATTTCTGTGAGAAAACTAGCGGCTGCTGCTGGTGTTTCTCCAACAATTATTCAGGGACTAAGATCTGGATCAAAAAAAAATATAACACTCGATACCCTATCAAAAATTTTAGATGCTGTAGGATATCAAATTATTTTTGCTCCAAAGCATGAAACTGGAAAGCGATTAAAATCAGCGTAAACCAATACTATGAATCGAGAATCAACGCCTTATAAAGCCTTGTGTACTGAATTCTATGAACTCGATAAGCCTTTCGCTTCAAAAGAGGCGTTGGAATGGTAGGTAGAATATGCCAAAGAGGCAAATGGACCCATACTTGAACCTATGTAAGGGCAGTGCCTTGTGCTACTTTATTCCAGTCTCATGTAGTCGAGTGCGTAAAAATTGCGTAATGGCAAGGTTGCGTAACACTTGCGCAATAGCAAAAAGACTGTTGTAGAGGTATTGCGGAAAAAGTGGGGCAACCTGGACTTGAACCAGGGACCAACGGGTTATGAGTCCGTTGCTCTAACCAACTGAGCTATTGCCCCTAAGAAGTAAATAGCATAACAAGGAAGATTTCATAAATCAAGTATTATTCAAATTTATTCGCTTTTAATAGCTAAACTCTATTTTTTCTCCCTTCAATTTTTTCTCCTCAGCGAGCAAAAAACTGCTTATGCAGGGTAGCTAGAATCTCTATATTAAATTAAAGCAAGGGTGCCTGCATCCTTTGACGATCAATTTTGAGCAATCCTATCAGGAAATGAGACAAACAAGCCGCGTTAAGCCTACATAAAATGGGAAAGGAATATTTTTAGTCACCCTAGCCACAAGGATAATCTTTTGCTCGCGTAGCTTTAAACTTAATAGCCTCTATTTTAAGAGAATCACGAACATTTAGGGCAGAGATATTCTTAGTGATGCAATTGATGTTTATGAGCTAATCTTGTAGACTTAATCTCAAAAAGGAAACTGCAATGGCTCTTCCCCTACAAAAATTACGTGAAATTATTTTTCAGATGCTATACAGCTATGATATTGGAAAAGCTCATCAACAAGATATGATTGAGCTAATGATGAAAGAGTTAGCCGTTTCTCGCTCTTCGGTTATTATGGCTCAACAGAAAGTGGAGGAAATACAAGCTATCCAAGAGGAAATTGATGGAATGATTGCAGGTGCTTCTTTTTCTTATACATTTGATCGTATTCAAACTGTCGAGCGTAATATTTTGCGCCTAGGAGTTTATGAACTTTTCTTTGCAAGCAATATTCCCCCTAAGGTTGCTATAAGCGAAGCAGTCAGAATGTCAAGAAAATTTAGTACTCCCGAATCAGCAAATTTTGTTAATGCCGTTTTAGATACTTTGTACAAAGCACGAGCTGGTGAAGAAATAGACCTTCAAAAAATCTATAAAACTATTGAAGAAATGACTCAAAGCGAGGAAAAATCTAGCAGCCTTCCTTTAGAAAAAGAAATGGCTGAGGAATGATACCGTGAATGATGATAAGCTATCTTCAAAGCTTCAGAATAACAAGCTACTAAAAAGCGTATGCACCTTCGGGATTGGAGGTGCCGCCCAGTATTATCGAGAAGTCCATACGATTGAAGAGATGCAAGCAACCCTTATTTATTGCCATACCCGTCGTCTTCCTTTTTTTATTTTAGGGAAAGGATCTAACTGCCTCTTTGATGATCGTGGATTTGCAGGCCTTGTGATTCACAATAAGATTGATTTTAAACATCAACAGCCAGAGGGAATCTTTCATGTAGGTGCAGGCTATAATTTCTCATTACTGGGCTCCCAGACTGCCAGAGAGGGATGGTCAGGTCTAGAATTTGCCTCTGGCATACCTGGCAGCGTAGGTGGTGCTGTTTATATGAATGCAGGTGCAAATGGGAAAGAGACGCATGATTCTTTAAAATCCGTGGATTTTATCAATCAGCAGGGAGAATTAAAAACTTTTTGCAAAGAAGAACTCACTTATGCTTACCGTACCTCTATCTTTCAATCAATTCGAGGAGCAATTGTAGGGGCTACCTTTCAATTAACCCCTTCGACCCAGGCGCGTCAAAAGCAAATAGAAATCATTAGTTATCGTAAGCAAACGCAGCCTTACAGCAATAAATCAGCAGGATGTATTTTTCGCAATCCTGATTGCCATTATGCGGGGGCTCTAATAGAAAAAGCTGGTTTAAAAGGTATCCAGGTGGGAGGAGCGAAAGTTTCTGAAATTCATGCTAATTTCATCGTTAATACGGATAATGCCACCTCTCAAGAAGTTTTAAAACTTATTGAGCACATAAAAGAACAGGTAAAAATTCATTGCAAGGTCGAGTTGGAAAGTGAAGTACGCTATATTCCTTATGAAGTGGAACGCGCATGAAAGAGTTTAGAGCAGATCTTCATTGTCATACTACTTGTTCTGATGGAACCTCTTCACCGGAAGATGTCATTAGAATGGCCGCAGAACTAGGTTTATCCGGCTTATCCATTACTGATCATGATACTATTGATGCATATAGCCAAGTTCTGCCTCTAGCACAACAGCTAGGCATGGAAATCATTCCGGGCGTAGAATTTTCTTCTTTTCAAGGGGAGGTAAGCGTGCACGTTTTAGCCTATTCTTTTCCCATCGATAGCCCTATTATTAAAGATTTTTGTAAAAAACATGTGGAAAGGCGCCTTCATCGCAATCGCGAAATTTTAAAAAAACTTGCCGCCCATGGATTTCCTTTAGAGGAAGAAGATGTGTTAGCAGCTATTGCAGGCAAAGTTTTAAATGCTAGCAGAACGATAGGCAGGCCTCATATTGCTTTAGCTATGCTTAAAAAAGGCTATATTCATTCTATCCCTGAGGCTTTTAATAAGTATTTAGGTGAAGGAAAAAGCTGCTATGCCCCCGGTGAATATTTTACATTGGAAGATACCATTAACATTATTCATCAAGCCAAAGGGCTGGCTATCATTGCCCATCCTCATCTTGTGGATCATCCCCCCACTTTAAAAAAGCTTTTGGAGATGAATTTTGATGGAATAGAATGTTATTACGCTAAATTCAATCAACAAGCTCATAAGCGTTGGCTTAAAATAGCTAAACATCGCAAATGGTTGATTACTGGCGGCTCAGATTATCATGGTGCCCTTAAACCCCATATACCTTTAGGCTCTTCCTGGGTTGCCAAAGATCATTTTGATATCCTAAAAGAACATTTTGATAAAGTTTCCTTAAATTAATGGCTACCAATTTCTCCTCCTATAAAGAATTAATCAAAAAGCTTTTTAGCATTAATAAACATGGAGGAATGAAACTGGGGTTAAATAATATGTGTAGGCTACAGAGGGTTTTAGACTTTCCTGCCAGCCACTATCAATGCATCCATATAGCAGGATCTAATGGCAAAGGCTCGGTAACTACAAAAATAGCTAAAGCTTTAGAAGCTGAAGGACACCGTGTAGGTCTATTTACTTCTCCCCATATTTCAACTTTCCGTGAAAGAGTAAAAATTAATGGCCAGCTTATTGATGAAGAGACCACTAAAACCCTTCTAGACAAAATATTTACAAAAATTGCAAACGAGCAAATCCCTGCCACCTTTTTTGAAATCACCACGGCTCTAGCTTTGGCTTATTTTGCCCAGAAAAAGGTTGAATATGCTGTCTTAGAAGCTGGATTAGGAGGCCGGCTAGATGCCACCAATATTGTTATTCCCAGGCTCTCTATTATTACCTCTATTAGCCTTGAACATACAGAGTATTTAGGACAAACGGTCGAGGAAATTGCGAAGGAAAAAGCAGGAATTATTAAGCCTGGAGTCCCTGTTATCATTGGCCCACGCGTTCCTAGGCCTGTTATTGAAGAGATCGCCAAGCTGCAAAATAGCCCTTTAACTCAAGTAGCAGGTAATTTTAGTAATTTTGATGAGGAAAATAGCGCGATTGCTAGGGCAGCTTTGCAAACACTTGCTGTCTCTGAAAATTCTCTGCAGCTAGGCCTTAAAGCATTGCCGGCTTGCCGGCTTGAGCTTGTCTGCCAGGCCCCCCCTACACTTCTTGACGTAGGACATAATCCTGACGGCCTCATTCATCTTTTTAAGGCTATTAGGCAAAAGTACCCACACATGCCCTTACGAATTATGTTTGGTTTATCCAAGACTAAAGACGTAGAGGGTTGCTTAAGAGTTCTTAAAGAATATGGAGAGCACTTTCATTTGGTAGAAGCTTCTAATGGTCGCGGCATAGAGGTTGGCGTCCTCTACCAAAAAATGATCGAGCATCACTTTCCTTTAAGCTCTATCTCCATTGACGCTACTATTTCTTATACCACTCAAAAAGCCCTGCTTCTTGCCAAGCAAAATCGACAAGTTTTAATTATTTGTGGCACATTTTTTATTATGCGAGAAGTACGTGCCAGCTTGAAAATAGAAGAACCTATGGATGACTATGATATCAATGAAAAATAGTCATTTAAATCTTTTAGTAACTTGTAGGATCTAGCTTTACTTTACCATAGAAAACTTTATAAATAACAATGGTGTAAGCTATCACTAGAGGAACTCCTATAACCGCTATTAATAATAAAATCTCCAAGGTTTTTGCTGAAGACGAAGAGTTATAAATGGTTAAACTTAAAGCCTGGGGGTCGTTAACAGCGCGCACTACTGCTGGATAGGTACCCGCTCCATACAGACCCATTAAGCATATTATATTTCCACAAGAAGAAAGGAAAGCCCAACCATCACGGCCTTTGGAAATTTCTCTAGGGATATTGGCAATCAAAAGCATATTGATAACGGCAATGATAAAAAAATCTTTGCGATTCTTAACGCTTTCAGCCATATGAGGAAAATAAATTAGAGTAGCCACGGTAGCAATGGCATAAAGAATTATAAAGAAAATGATCGCAGGATTGACCTTTTGGCGAAGTCTATCGTGCAAGGACCCTTCTGTTTTCATCACCAGATAAATAGCTCCATGCATCATAAATAGTGCTAGTGTCATCATACCTACCAAAAGAGCATAAGGATGCAATAATGTCTGAAATGTGCCTATAAACTCTCCGTTCTCATCTAAAGGAATTCCTACAATCAGATTGCCTATAGTTATTCCTAAAGTTAAAGAAATAATTACACTAGCTATAGTAAACATGCTGTCCCATGTCCAACGCCACCATGCCATAGGTTGCTTACTACGAAATTCGATAGCGACGGCACGGAAAATTAGCCCTGTAAGTAAGATCATAATAGGAGTGTAAAAGGCTGAACATAAAGTGGCATAAACTTGTGGAAAGCCGGCAAAAAGAGCTCCCCCTGCGGTCACTAGCCAAACTCCATTTCCATCCCACACCGGAGCTATGGAATTGAGAATGATGCGTCGCTCGTAATCATTCGCGCCCCATAGATGCATCATTCCTACACCTAAATCAAATCCGTCTAAAATAGCATAGCCAGTTAAAAGAATAACAAAAACCATGAACCATATAACTTGTAAATTTTCTAAAGCAATCATTCCTTTTCCTTATCTTGGGTAAAAACGTCTTGGACAAGCACATATTGCTGATGATAGAGAGTAGAGACATCTCCAACCGCAGGGTCCATAGGACCCTCTTTAAACTTTTCATTGAGCATGTAAACAAATAGAATAAATAACAAGGTATAAACAATACCAAACAGGATGATCGAACCTAATACTTGCTCAGCTACCACAGATTTAGAAAGACCCTCAGAAATTCTAAGCAAGCCCTGCACAATCCAAGGATATCGTCCCATCTCAGCCGTTACCCATCCTGCCTGGTTACCAATTTGAGGAAAAAGAGAAGATGCCACAAGAAGACGGAGCACCCATTTTTTCTGAAATAAGCTTCCTTTACGCCACAAATAAATAGTTAATAAAGTAGTCATTATCATACAAGCCCAAGTGGCTATCATAAGATGATAAGTTTGAAAAACCACCGATACGCGTGGCCAATCTTCGCGGGGAATAATGTCTAAGCCTTTCACCTCAGCATTAAAATCACGAAAAGTTAAAAGGCTTAATAGATAAGGAATTTTAAAACCATAATCTAAGGTTTGTGTCTCGGAATTGGGAAGGCCCCAAATAGATAAGGGTGCCCCTTTTTGAGTCCTGTAAAGGCCTTCTATTGCGGCCAACTTAGCGGGCTGATATTTAGCAATTATACGAGCGCTCGTATCCCCTGTTATTAATTGTAAAATGCAGGCAACCAGCGCCACACTCAGGCCAATCTTTAAAGAATTTTTAGCAAATTCATGATGGCGATTCTTTAAAATATAATAAGCGGCTAAGCTGATCACCAAAAAAGCTCCTGCCAGCCAGCATCCAATAATAGTATGAAATAAGCGAGTCATAGAAGAGGGATTAAAAACCATCGCCCAAAAATCGGTAATCACTGCCCGCGCTTTGATTCCCTCTCCCTCAATCACAAATCCAGCAGGAGTCTGCATCCAGGAATTGGCCACTACAATCCAAATAGCACTAAAATGAGCACCCAGACAGACCATCCAAGTAGCAAAATAATGCATACGCGGACTTACACGGTTCCATCCAAAAAGAAGCAAAGCTAAAAAACCTGATTCTAAAAAGAAGGCAAAAACTCCTTCTGCCGCAAGGGCACTCCCAAATACATCTCCTACAAAACGTGAATAATTGGCCCAATTTGTGCCAAATTCAAATTCCATCACTATTCCAGTAGCTACCCCCATAGCAAAAGTTAAAGCAAAGACTTTAGTCCAAAATTTGGCCATTTCCAAATAGATGGGATTTTTAGTTTTTATATAGATCCCTTCCATAATAACTAATATAAGGCCTATGCCAATACTTAGAGGAGGGTAAATATAATGAAACATAATGGTCAGAGCAAATTGGAACCGCGCTAGTATTTCTACATTCATTTATAAACCTTCGCTTTTTTTAAGATAAACTCAGCTTAATGAAATAAAAATTTTCATCAAATAAAAAACCTAATGTTGTATGCTTTTATAAATTTTACTGAGGGAATAGAATGAGCAAAACACAACTCATGGGCATTTTGAACGCTACCCCTGATTCATTTTATGATAAAAGTCGTTTTTTTGAGATGACTGCAGCTGTAGCACGAGGACATCAGATGGTAGCTGAAGGGGCCGACATCTTAGATGTGGGAGGTGAATCTACGCGTCCAGGAGCTCCTGCAGTTTCCTTAGAAGAAGAAATAAAAAGGGTAATTCCCCTGATTCGGCGTCTAAAACAAGAGCTATCTATCCCTATTTCTATTGATACTATGAAACCTCAAGTGGCTGCCAAAGCCATCGAAGCGGGAGCTACCTGGATAAACGATGTAGGAGGGTTTCGCGATTCAGCTATGCATGAAATAGCGGCTTCCGCAGAAGTAAAATTATGTGTCATGCATATGCAAGGCACTCCCCAAACCATGCAAAAAGCTCCTAGCTATGAAGCATCTATTATCGATTATTTAAAATATTGGTTCTCTGATATTATCAATACATTAATTCAGTCGGGAGTTAAAGAGCATAATATTGTCTTAGACCCAGGCATTGGCTTTGGAAAAACCGTTGCCCATAATCTTGAAATCATACACAATCTGGCAGAGCTTAAGAAGCTAGGATTTCCTGTCTTAATTGGAGTTTCGCGAAAGTCTTTCATGGGCAAGATACTTAACAGATCGACAGATGAGCTATTACCCGCAACCTTGGCAATCAATTCGGTTGCCATCCTTTCCCATGTAGATTTTATTCGTGTGCATGATATCCAAGCACACCGCGATATCATTGATTTATTAAGTATTTATAATAAGTAAATAAAGCTATGCATATACTAAGTTGGTTTATTCCTGCTATTGAAATTGCTGTAATTGCCGTCGTGGTCTACTATTTACTCTCTTTTTTTTGGAATACGCGCACGATGGATCTTTTATTTGGTCTGTTAGCAGTTGCTTGTATTTATGCCTTATCAATTTGGCTGCATCTTCCTGTGATTGAAAAGCTTATTCATTATTTTGTTAGCGTGGCGGTAGTAGCTCTATTAATAATCTTTCAACCCGAACTACGTCTGGCACTTTCCATGCTAAGCGTCAAAGGAAAAAAATATCGCGAAGTCACAGAGTTTGATAAATTCTTGGATAGTATGGCTCAATCCATTTATCGTCTTTCTGAGAGACGTGTAGGAGCTTTACTTGTCCTTGAAAATCAAGATTCTTTAGATGAATATGCCAATAAAGCTGTCATTATGAACGCCTATTTTTCATCTGAGTTATTAGAATCCATCTTTATTACTACGACGCCCTTGCATGATGGAGCTGTCATTATTCGAGGGACCACTATTCTTTCAGCAGCAACCATTCTTCCCTTAGCAGACGATAGCTCGCAGTTGTCAAAATCTATGGGCACTCGTCACCGTGCAGGATTAGGAATTAGCCAACATACAGATGCGCTGATCGTAGTCATCTCAGAAGAAACAGGTAAGGTTGCTATAGCAAGAGATGGAATAAT
>NZ_JSDQ01000102.1:0-5836 GCF_000813665.1 Neochlamydia sp. EPS4
GATCGTTTTAAAGGCATTATGCGTAGCATATTCACTCCTCCCAAGACTACTATTCAATCCAGCTTTGATGCGATAGGACGCTTAAAAACATGGAAACGTTAATTTATAAGATATTTTTAGAGAATTGGCAACGTAAAATAGTAGCGGTTGCATTAGCAGTTATCCTATGGCTATGCGTAAACTATTCTATAACTGCCACCAAAACGATCTTGGGCGTACCCATAAGAATTATTAATTTGCCCGCTGATAAGACGATTCAGGGTTTATTACCTAATGGTATTTTAAATAAACGCATTGCTCTCACTTTAAGCGGTAGAAAAAATGTTATTCGTGAATTAGAGCCAGGTGATTTAGAAGTCTTAATAGACTCCTCAAGCATTGATCGAGACGAGTGGGTGCTTCTCATTACTAAAAAAAATTTAATTAGCTTAAGTCCTGATATTGATCTTGCCCATAGCATCTCTAATGTCGAGCATCCTGAGTTTATTATTAAAATGAGTCGCCTTATCACGGCAAAAATACCTATTACCATTCTCCCTCCGATTGGAAACAGCCCTCCTGGCTATGAACTTCTCGATATATGGCCTCAAAAGCTTATGCAAACGCTAAGCGGTCCTGAAGAGGCTATCCAGAGCTTGAAAATACGTGGCTTAGAAGTTGTCTTTGACTTAAATGAAATTACTAAAGCAGAATTGGATGCTATTCACAGTGCTCATCTGAATGCCCAAAATGATGAAATTAGCTTCCACATTCCTAATCATTGGAAAGAAGTGGCTATTCCTTTTCATAATAATAGTTTAGAAGAAATTAATGACCCGGAAGCTCAACATTTACGCCTCGATTTTTTAAGAAATGAATTTATTCCCATCGATAAAGAAATTCCCATTCGCATATTTTATCCTTTAAAAAGCTTAGAAGAGATTAATCCTCAAACGTGCACTTTAGCAATCAGTGATAAAGTAAAAGAAAGGCATGGGGCCACCATTTTTAATCAAAAAATATTCACCAAAAATGTCAGTAGCTTGTTTGTGGAGATTATCAAACCTAATATGGAAATTGTTATTAGTGCGGCCCCCAAAAATGAGCGAGAAACGTTACTGTGGAGTTTGGAGGTTGTAGCTGCTGAAGATTTAGAAAATACCTATGTCGCCTATTTCATGGGCGATCTGCTAAAATCTCTGTATAACCCCGATATTGCTCTCTCCCCTCAACACCAAGAAACCTTGCTGCGCAAACGTTTCCGCGATTATTTACAAAAATTAACTTTATACTCCTCCCCCGACCAAAAGTTACAGATTGACAGCTATTGGGAAGACAAATTTATTAAGGTCAAAAGCTAATTATGCCTTCCACACGTTTTTATTTTTGCTCCAGGCTACAGGCTGGCCAGGAAGTTATCTTAGAGGGGAATGAATTTCATCATCTAGCGCATGTCATGCGCTTAGAAGAAGGTGAACAAGCTGAATTTGTTAATGGCGCAGGAACTCTTGCGATAGGAGTTTTAAAGCAGCGGGAGAAAAAACAGGCTACATTCATTATTGAGTCTTTCATTCAGCAAGAAAAAACTAGCTCTGAATTAATTCTAGCCCAAGGATTACCTCGGCTTAATCGCTTAGATTTTATTATTGAAAAAAGCACTGAATTGGGAGCTACTCAAATCTGGCTATTTCCCGGCCAAAATAGTGAACGAAAATCTCTTAATGAGCATCAATTGAAACGCATGGAAAGTTTAATGATTGCCGCTATGAAGCAATGTGGGCGTCTCTACCTTCCGTCATTAGTCATTAAGCCTGCACTTCATCAATGGGACCTATTAAAAACCCCTGCTTTCTTTGGAGATGTACGAGAGACAGCCCCTTTCTTTTGGCACATTCATTCTCCTGGAAAAGAGGCCCTTTTTTTTATAGGCCCTGAAGCGGGCTTTACTGCAGCTGAAATTGAACGGTTAGGGCAAATGGGTGCTCAGGGTGTGAAGCTTCATCCCAATATCTTGCGCACCGATACCGCTGCTTTGGTTGCTTTAAGCATTATGAGCCAATAGGGCTCCCACAGGTATTCCTTATCCTTCCTCTATCTGAGGGAGGTTTTCAAAGCCATCAAATAGCTGTTGCACTCGTACATCCCAAGTATGTTCCTTCATCACTTTTTCACGTCCTTTAGCGATAACTTCTTTACGTTTTAAAGGTTTTTTCAAATATTCTTCTACCCAGGCGTCGACCTCCGCCCATTTATGCGGCGAATAGATAAGAATGTTTTCTTCATGTTCAAAATTTCTTCTGATCCATAGATTATCACTGGTAATAGGTAGAGCTCCGCAAGCCAAGCCGTTAAAAATTCGTTCATGCGTACCATTTTTAAAAAAAGGCATACTATTTAAGCATATTTTGCTTTGCTTAAGGATCTCTAGGCCTTTTTCATAATTAACGGCCGGATGAATGGTCACATTTTGCATGGTTCTTAGGCTATATTCCCATCCTAATATGGGCTTTTCACGACGCCAACAAAGATCTCCAAAGACATGTACCTGCGCATTTTTTATAGAGAGAATAAGCTCTGTACGATCTTTTCCTCGCATATAGTTATCGACATAATAAGCATAATGAATAATTTTATCTTCTAATTCGCTCTCATTTTCACAAGAACAGGCTTCCTCTTGCACTATTTTTTTAATCGCTGGATAAACGGCAGTCTTATTGTCGCTTAACACTATTTCAATCGCCTTTTCTATGATTTCTATATCATTTTTTTCCATTGTCTGCCGCCAGTAAGCACGCAAGTTTTCATGATCATAACAGCTGCCTAAAAAGACCACCTCATAGGGCCTTTCTTGATTCATGGCAGGTTCCAATTCCCTTTCTACAGCATGGGCAAGAAAAAAAGTTTTCGAAAAATTTTTAGAATAAATATATTCGCAATCCCCCTGGTCTACACAGGTAATGATAGTATTTTTACTTTTAAGTACATCTCTATAATTATAGGCAGGATCGACAAAGAAGGCGAGATGAGGAACGCCCGTATGATCTGAAATATATTTGCCATCCTCTGAAATCATGGAATTAAATGAGCAGGTAAAAACGGTTTCCTGCGGATTACTTGCTCTTATAAATTCTATGCGCTGCTGCTGCAACGTATGATAATCGATGATGCTTGTTTCAATGCCTAGACGATTAAAAGCTTCGGCAAAACGGGCACAAAAGTAGCGTTTAGATTCGTAAAGGTTATAGTTAGAAAGAAAGGCGATATGCATATAAGATACTCTCCCATTATTCTTAACTTGCTATAACCTGCAATATTTTTCACCTATAATCTACCTATTTCATCATTTCCTTTCTAACCCTCCTTTACTTGGCATACTTCCTGCTACTCCTTCATTAAAAAATAAATCATAGCCATTCAAACCTGGCTTTATTTAATAAATTAAAAAATAAAAATTTTAATATTAATGATTATATAATTAATAATATAATTATAACTATAAATAGATTTATATATAAGATATAATTAAGTAGGGAGAAATTCTATGTCAGTTCCCATATTCTCTAAATTGTTAAACCCTATGGCATCTTCTCAACATGATATTCCTCCTAAACTCAATGGTTTTACCTTAGCGGCTGATGGCAAATCAGCTATTAAAGATATTAAGCTTCAAGGAATTAAACTAAAATTTGTGGTCTCACTTGCTGATTGCAAATCTCCTGAAGATCAGCAAAAACGTTTAGCTTCTTTTAGTTCGGAAAAAATTAAAAAAGCAGCTAGCTTAGCCATAGGATTGGGCTTAGGAAAAGAAAAAGAACTCAAGCAAGTGAGCTTTGAGCGTACGGCTGAAAGCAACTTATTAACAGCGACTAAACATTATGCAAATCAAAAAACTAATAAAGTCGATTCTAAATATTTTAATACCCTTGAAAAGCTGCTAAGTGAGAGAGGAGATAAACCGGGCTTAAAGCGTTTAATAAAGCAAAAAGAATTGTACGAAAAAACTGTACAGGCATGGAATAAACAGGGAAAATTAGACAAAAAAGCTGGAAGCATGGGGCCTGCTTTTACAGCGATGTATTCAGAAAATATTAAAAAGCAGGTAACCAGCGAAATGCAAAAACAAGAAAGAGTTTTTAGACCCCTCCCTCCCCTTCCCTCCCGAGCAGATTCTTCTCAGAAGGAAAAAATAACTGAAACAGCTTCTCAGGAAGCAGATAAATCCTTTACCTCACTAGGTGTAGAAGAAGAAAAAACATTCCATACGTTCGAAGAGGAATTACTCGCTTTAGATTTACAAACTACAGGAGAATTAGAAAATCCAACAGGTAAAATTCTCACACAGGCAGATCAATCTGAAATCAATAAAGAAGAGACTTTGCCACCTAGCGATAAGAAGAAAGTTATATCAGAAGAAGACCAAGCAATCTTTAAAAAATTTGCTAAGCTTTTAGAAGAATTAAATGATGAAAACAAAGGCCTTACTCTTAAATCTAATGGGGCAATTCAAATTGCAAAAAGGCGCATTCTAAGCTTAGGAAGCTTTTTTAACCAAGACCGCAGTAAAAAGAGCCAAGCGGCCTTATCAAAAATATTAGCTACAATAGATTCAACCCTCCGTAATGGCTATGATCCCCTTATTCCTAATGGCTCAGGAGAACCTTTAGATATAAGAAAGTTATATAATAATTTTATTCAAAGTTCCTATGGTGAAAAATTGATTATGAATTCACCTTCTATAGCCCACATGATTGTTAATCATTCGCTAGCAAAAATTAATGACAATGATCCTGAAATGGGTAAAAAATTAGAAGGCCAGTTTGCGCGCTTAACGGCTAGCGACAAATATGACGAAAAAGCCGTATTACAGTTTATTAAAGATTTGACTTTCAGCGTAGCTATTGCTCAATACAAAAATTCTACCAGCTCTACTTCTAATACGCATCTCAGCCAAACACAGGCTTTAAATTTTAACCCTGTGCCACTCAATTCAAAATTAGACCAGGTAATAAATGAACTTATTACTACCGAGAAAAGTTATCTTAAGAACATTCGTTTGTTACTCCCTCATTCTTCTGAATATAACGTTTTCCAAAAACTATTGGATCATAAGGTTATCGCAGAAGAGGAACATGCTATTCTAACACAAGGATGGCAAGAGCTAGCCAAGCAATCTGAATCCTTGATTGGACAACTTGAGGCTATGCAAAAAGACTCAGGAAATCCTTTAGAAGCTCTGACTACTATTTTTTCTGAAAGCAATTTAGAAGATTATATAAAGTCCACAGGAATACTAGTCATTAAAAATATTCAACTCAATCAGGTGATAACAAAAATTTCCAAAACACCAGAAGGAAAGAGTATCCTGCAAGGGTTTGACAATCATCCTCCTTATGTCAATTTAGGCTCTATATTTATAGGTCCTGTGCAAAGGCTTCCTCGCTTAGAGATGCTAATGAAAGAAGTAAGCAAAAGAAGTGGCGATCAAAACTTAAGAGAAGCACAAGCACTTGCTGCCTTAGGAACAAACATAAAAGCACAGATAAACTTTATCAATTCATTAACGCCCACTTTATAATAGGCAAGATTAAAAAAGAAAAAGAGGTAAACAGCTCAACTATATGGATTTAAAAAAAAGCTAGAATGATAAAGAAAAAAAGGTGGAATAAAGCAAGATAGGCTAATAGGAGGACAGAAGAGCTTTTGGAAGCGATAATTAAGTAAAAAAAAAAGCTTGGCGGCGACCTACTCTCCCACACTCTTGTGTGCAGTACCATCGGCGATAAGAGGCTTGACTTCTGAGTTCGGTATGGGATCAGGTATTTCCCTCTCTCTATTGCCACCAAGCAAAATTGTTTTT
>NZ_JSDQ01000103.1:0-3452 GCF_000813665.1 Neochlamydia sp. EPS4
TATCTTGAAAGGCAAGTGATTAATAAGAAATCAAACAAAAGAGTTAATCTTCAAAAGATAAGATTGATGATTAAAGTAAAAGTATCATGTTAATAGCGAATCGTTAGCAATAACGATTAAACGCATCTTACGTTAAGCGAAAGCAAAACGTTAAGCACTGATAAGTTCACAGACATAAATCGACGCTTGAAGAGTAAACTTCTTACCTAAGTTTTAAATGTAAATTTAAAACTGAACAATTGGCGAAAGTAAGTGGAAAACACTTACAAAATAAAGTATGCTCATTAAACTTAATGACGTAATTGTAAAACGTCAGCTTTAGTCCAAAAATTAAATTTTTTGGTCAAGCTATTAAGGGCTGCTGGTGGATGCCTTGGTATCAACAGGCGATGAAGGACGCGAAACCCGCGATAGGCATCGGTGAGCTGGAAGAAAGCGTAGACCCGGTGGAATCCGAATGGGGAAACCCGGTGAGAGTAATACCTCATCATCTTTAACTGAATCCATAGGTTAAAGAAGCAAGACCTACTGAACTGAAACATCTTAGTAAGTAGAGGAAAAGAAATCAATAAAGAGATTCCCAAAGTAGCGGCGAGCGAAATGGGAAAAGCCCAAACCAGAGTCGATGACTCTGGGGTTGTAGGACCTATCAAAAGATCAGGAAATCTTAGTCGAACACCGCTGGAAAGCTGGACAATATAGGGTGATAGTCCCGTAGACGAAAAGAGGACCTGACAGGATAGGCACCTGAGTAAAGCCGGACACGTGAAACCCGGTTTGAAGCAGGGAGGACCACCTCCCAAGGCTAAATACTCGTTGATAACCGATAGCGAACCAGTACCGTGAGGGAAAGGCGAAAAGAACCCCTGTTAGGGGAGTGAAATAGAACCTGAAACCAGCAGCTTACAAACGGTCGAAGGCCTATGCCCTTTATAAGGGAATGGCTGACGGCGTGCCTTTTGCATGATGAGCCAGCGAGTTACGCTATATGGCAAGGTTAAGGGACCTACGTTCCGGAGCCGAAGTGAAAGCGAGCGTTAAAAGCGCGAATAAGTCATATGGCGTAGACACGAAACCACGTGATCTATCCATGACCAGGTTGAAGCAAGGGTAACACCTTGTGGAGGACCGAACTAGTAACTGTTGAAAAAGTTTTGGATGAGTTGTGGATAGGGGTGAAAGGCCAATCAAACGTGGAGATATCTTGTTCTCTTCGAAATAACTTTAGGGTTAGCCTCGGACGTATTCTTTACAGGGGTAGAGCACTGAATTCACGCGGGGACCTACCGGTCTACCAAAGGAAATCAAACTCCGAATACTGTAAAGCAGTCCGGGAGATAGACAGTGGGGGCTAAGCTTCATTGTCAAAAGGGGAACAGCCCAGATCGCCGAATAAGGCCCCTAATTCTATGCTAAGTGAGTAAGGAAGTAAAGTTTCTAAAACAGTTGGGATGTTGGCTTAGAGGCAGCCATCATTTAAAGAGTGCGTAACAGCTCACCAATCGAGAAACTTTGCGCCGATAATATCCGGGACTAAAGCATAGAGCCGAATTCGCGGGTGCATATTGTAAAATATGCGCGGTAGGGGAGCGTAGTATGGGCACAGAAGATGTACCGAAAGGAGCATTGGAGCGCATACTAGTGAGAATGCATGGCATGAGTAAACGATAAAGGCAGTGAAAATCTGCCTCGCCGAAAACCCAAGGTTTCCAGGGTAAAGCTCGTCTTCCCTGGGTTAGCCGGTCCCTAAGCTGAGGCTGAAAAGCGTAAGCGATGGAAAGCAGGTTAAATATTCCTGCGCCACCGAAGACAACAGCGATGGATTGACGAAATAAGTAAAGCACGCGGACGATTGGAAGAGTCCGTGACACTACGAGGAAGGCTGATAGGCAAATCCGTCAGCAGGATTCTAGATAGTGGACAAGGGGAGTGCAAATGAACCGATGGTGTAGAGCGATGTTTCCAAGAAATAGATTCTAGCTGTCGAAGGTGACCGTACCAAAACCGACACAGGTGGGTGGGAAGAATATTCTTAGGCGCGCGAGAGAACTCTCGTTAAGGAACTCGGCAAATTATCCCCGTAACTTCGGGAGAAGGGGAGCCATGAGCCGTGACACATCTAGCATGTGAAGCGGAGCGTGGCCGCAGAGAAATGGCCCAGGCGACTGTTTAACAAAAACACAGCACTATGCAAAGACGTCTAAGTCGAAGTATATGGTGTGATGCCTGCCCAATGCCAAAAGGTCAAAAGGAGAGGTTAGCAGCAATGCGAAGCTTCGAATTTAAGCCCTGGTGAATGGCGGCCGTAACTATAACGGTCCTAAGGTAGCGAAATTCCTTGTCGGGTAAGTTCCGACCTGCACGAATGGTATAACGATCTGGGCACTGTCTCAACGAGAGGCTCGGTGAACTTGTAGTAGCGGTGAAGATGCCGTTTACCCGCAATAAGACGGAAAGACCCCGTGAACCTTTACTGTACTCTGGTATTGGCTCCTAACTTGTCATGTGTAGGATAACCAGGAGACTTAGAAGTCTTGCCGTCAGGTAAGATGGAGTCGACGGTGAAATACTGGTCTTGACAAGTCGGGAATCTAACGTTCACCCATGAATCTGGGGAACGGACATTGCCAGACGGGCAGTTTTACTGGGGCGGTATCCTCCTAAAGAGTAACGGAGGAGTCCAAAGTTTGCCTCATCGTGGTTGGCAATCACGAGTAGAGCGTAAAGGTATAAGGCAAATTAACTGTGAGACCAACAAGTCGAACAGGTACGAAAGTAGGGCTTAGTGATCCGGCGGTGGAAAGTGGAATCGCCGTCGCTCAACGGATAAAAGGTACTCCGGGGATAACAGGCTTATCGCCACCAAGAGTTCATATCGACGTGGCGGTTTGGCACCTCGATGTCGACTCATCGCATCCTGGGGCTGAAGAAGGTCCCAAGGGTTTGGCTGTTCGCCAATTAAAGCGGTACGCGAGTTGGGTTCAAAACGTCGTGAGACAGTTTGGTCCCTATCTGTTGTGGGCGCAGGATACTTGAGAGGAGTTGCTTCTAGTACGAGAGGACCGAAGTGAACGAACCAATGGTGTGCCGGTTGTACTGCCAAGTGCATAGCCGGGTAGCTATGTTCGGAAAGGATAAGCGTTGAAAGCATCTAAACGCCAAGCCTCCCTCAAGATAAGGTATCCCAATTAGACACCATGAAGACTACATGGTAGATAGGTTGGATGTGTAAGCACAGTAATGTGTTGAGCTAACCAATACTAATCAGTCGATTGGCTTGACCAACTTTCTTTTATCGAGACAAGTTGGGTCAAAGTAACAAAGACTACAAGCTGACGCAAAATAAGCCAATGTAAGAAAGAGAAATTCAAGCGTTGATTTATGTGTGTGAAGCGTTAAAGCTAAAAGCTGATACGATTTCTTAACTAATCATTTGCCTAGCTTTTAAAGCT
>NZ_JSDQ01000104.1:0-2267 GCF_000813665.1 Neochlamydia sp. EPS4
CAGATTCGCGATCAAGGAGGTCATTACTTACTCGCCGTGAAAGCTAATCAAGGGAATCTACATGCAGAAACCAAAAACTTTTTTGATCAAGCTATACAGGTAACACCTAAAGAAGCGAGTTGCGATTATTACTCGATTGAAGAAAAGAGTAGGGAGCGTTTTGAAAAGCGAGAAGTTTGGTGTACGCATGAATTAGATTGGCTGCCCCAGAAAGAAGAATGGGTAGATCTGAATGCGCTAGTCTGCATGAGAAGCACTAGGTGCATTAAAGATAAGACATCTATAGAGGCTAGATACTATATTGCTAGTGAAAAAGCTAACGCTGAAAAACATGGACTAGGCATACGCTTGCATTGGGGTATCGAAAGTGCGCCGCAGGCGCACAAAGAAGTTCAGGAAGAACTAAAACTTTGTGCTTAAGCTGTACAAATGATGGAGAAGGCCCTCCGAAGTCGGTTTTCAGGAACAGGCTTCAAACCACCTTAAGCTGCTGTTATTAAGAGTAATGGTAGTGAGCATTAAGGAAAAGTCGAGATAAAACTCGGAAGGTATGAATCAGAAAGACGAATAAACCTGAACCATTGTTGACGCGTCGTAACCCAGAGATTTGATGTCAAAAGCAGGGGCGTTTCGATCTCCTGTGAAGAATCTACAAGATACCTGATTACTGAGTAGATGGCATCCGGCGTATAGATGGCGTGAGTCTGATTTGGGCGTTTGTACGGAACTGTGGGAACCAGTCGCTTGGATGATAAGGGAGAAATTTAAATGACTAAAATCATAAGAATGAGAGTACTGATGCCAAGAACTGGGGCGGAACAACCTGTAGTAGCAAAGAAGGCTGGTAACGCGGCTGGAGCAAAGAGGTTGGATTAAGTGGTAACATTCATTGTTCAACTAGATTTCTAGGAGGAAATTGTGAGTGAAACAAAACCTTTTATTATTTCTAAAACACTTGTTATGGAGGCCTATAAGCTTGTAAAAGCAAACGCAGGAGCAGCTGGCATAGATCAGCAAACGCTAGAGGATTTCGATCGAAACCTTAAAAGCAATCTTTACAAAATCTGGAACCGAATGTCCTCGGGAAGCTATTTTCCACCGCCTGTAAAGGCCGTTTCAATACCAAAGAAAAGTGGTGGAGAAAGAATCTTGGGAATACCTACGGTAAGTGATAGAATAGCTCAAATGATTGTAAAGCTGATGTTTGAACCCACAGTAGAGCCACATTTTCACCAAAATTCTTATGCATATAGGCCGAATAGATCAGCTTTAGATGCTGTAGGAATCACTAGGCAAAGATGTTGGAAATACGATTGGGTGCTGGAATTTGATATCAAAGGCCTATTTGACAACATAGATCATGACCTTCTAATGAAAGCAGTAAGAAAACATACAGATAACAAATGGGTTATTTTATACATCGAAAGATGGCTAAAAGCACCCCTTCAATTAAAAGATGGAATTCTTGTGACAAGAAATGCAGGAGTGCCCCAAGGAGGAGTGATTAGCCCAGTGCTTGCCAATCTATTTCTTCATTATGTATTTGACACGTGGATGACAAGGAAATATCCTCGCATGCCATGGTGTAGGTATTCTGATGACGGATTAATACATTGTAACACAGAACAAGAGGCTCAATACCTTTTAACAAATCTAAAGAAACGATTTGAAGAATGTAGTTTGATGCTTCATCCAGATAAAACAAAGATTATTTACTGTAAAGATGGAAGCCGCAAGGGAAAGTACAAGGAAACCAAATTTGATTTCCTAGGCTATACCTTTCGACCAAGACTGGTCAAAAACAGCAAACGAAATAGCATGTTTATAAGTTTTTCACCAGCAGTAAGCCAAGCGGCGCTAAAATCTATGAAAGCAACCATTAGGCAATGGAATATAAGAAATAGAACAGATTTAGAACTTGGAGATATAGCCAGAATGTATAATCCAGTTATCAGAGGATGGCTAGTATACTATGGGAAATATTCTCCATCAGCTCTGTACCAATTCTGCAGACATTTTAATAAGACGCTAGTGGCTTGGGGAATGCGTAAATACAAGGAACTTGCAGGTCATAAAACAAGAACGACTATCTTTATAGGAAAGATAGTAAAGAAAACCCCAGAGTTATTTGTACACTGGAATAAAGGAATGATAGGAACGTTTGCTTAATTGGGAGCGGTATGAATTGAGAGGTTCCTGTACCGTTCTACGAGAGGCTTGTGGGGAAGTTCCACAGGTCGACTCACCACAAAGTTCATTGGCAATTA
>NZ_JSDQ01000105.1:0-1868 GCF_000813665.1 Neochlamydia sp. EPS4
GTGGAACTTCCCCACAAGCCTCTCTTAGAACGGTACAGGAACCTCTCAATTCATACCGCTCCCAATTAAGCAAACGCTCCTATCATTCCTTTATTCCAGTGTACAAATAACTCTGGGTTTTCCTTTACTATCTTTCCTATAAAGATAGTCGTTCTTGTTTTATGACCTGCAAGTTCCTTGTATTTACGCATTCCCCAAGCCACTAGTGTCTTATTGAAATGTCTGCAGAATTGGTAAAGAGCTGATGGAGAATATTTCCCATAGTATGCCAACCATCCTCTGATAACTGGATTATACATTCTGGCTATATCTCCAAGTTCTAAATCTGTTCTATTTCTTATATTCCATTGCCTAGTGGTTGTTTTCATAGATTTTAGCGCCGCTTGGCTTACTGCTGGTGTAAAACTTATAAACATGCTATTTCGTTTACTGTTTTTGACCAGTCTTGGCCGAAAGGTATAGCCTAGGAAATCAAATTTGGTTTCCTCGTACTTTCCCTTACGGCTTCCATCTTTACAGTAAATAATCTTTGTTTTATCTGGATGAAGCATCAAGCTACATTCTTCAAATCGTTTCTTTAGATTTGTTAGGAGGTGTTGAGCCTCTTGTTCTGTGTTACAGTGTATTAATCCATCATCAGAATACCTGCACCATGGCATGCGAGGATATTTCCTTGTCATCCAGGTGTCAAAGACATAATGAAGAAATAGATTGGCAAGCACTGGGCTAATCACTCCTCCTTGAGGCACTCCTGCATTTCTTATCACAAGAATTCCATCTTTTAATTGAAGGGGTGCTTTTAGCCATCTTTCAATGTATAAAATAACCCATTTGTTATCTGTATGTTTTCTTACCGCTTTCATTAGAAGGTCATGATCTATATTGTCAAATAGGCCTTTGATATCAAATTCCAGCACCCAATCGTATTTCCAACATCTTTGCCTAGTGATTCCTACAGCATCTAAGGCTGATTTATTCGGCCTATATCCATAAGAATTTTGGTGAAAATGGGGCTCTACTGTTGGTTCAAACATCAGCTTTACAATCATTTGAGCTATTCTGTCACTTACTGTAGGTATTCCCAAGATTCTTTCTCCACCACTTTTCTTTGGTATTGAAACGGCCTTTACAGGCGGTGGAAAATAGCTTCCCGAGGACATCCTATTCCAGATTTTATAAAGATTGCTTTTAAGGTTTCGATCGAAATCCTCTAGCGTTTGCTGATCTATGCCAGCTGCTCCTGCGTTTGCTTTTACAAGTTTATAGGCCTCCATAACAAGTGTTTTAGAAATAATAAAAGGTTTTGTTTCACTCACGATTTCCTCCTAGAAATCTAGTTGAATAATGAATGTTACCACTTAATCCAACCTCTTTGCTCCCGCCGCATTACCAGCCTTCTTCGCTACTACAGGTTGTTCCGCCCCAGTTCTTGGCATCGGTACTCTCATTCTTATGATTTTAGTCATTTGAATTTCTCCCTTATCATCCAAGTGACTGGTTCCCACAGTTCCGTACAAACGCCCAAATCAGACTCACGCCATCTTTACGCCGGATGCCATCTACACAGTAATCAGGTATCTTGTAGATTCTTTACAGAAGATAGGCGCGCCCCTGCTTTTGACATCAAATCTCTGGTTTACGACGCGTCAACAATGGTTCAGGTTTATTCGTCTTTCTGATTCATACCTTCCAAGTTTTATCTCGACTTTTCCTTAATGCTCACTACCATTACTCTTAATAATGGCAGCTTAAGGTGGTTTGAAGCCCGTTCCTGAAAACCGACTTCGGAGGGCCTTCTCCATCATTTGTACAGCTTAAGCACAAAGTTTTAGTTCATATTGAACTTCTTTGTGCGCCTGTGGCGCACC
>NZ_JSDQ01000106.1:0-1845 GCF_000813665.1 Neochlamydia sp. EPS4
TTGCGAAAATAATTCCATATTTTGTATGTTTACTGCTTCTTAAGTGAAAAGTTAAGAAGAAGAACAAAAAAAAGCGTGACCAACGAGTGACGCAAAAAGCTATTTGACAGTGATAGAAAGACAATGTGCAAGCAAACATAAAGTTTGTGCGAAGATTAAAAGGCAACTTTTAATCTCGTTAATAGAATCAGAGATAAATAAATCATTTATCAAGTTTTCAAAGAATATATTTTTCTTGAGAATTTGATCTTGGTTCAGATTGAATGCTGACAGCGTGGATGAGGCATGCAAGTCGAACGAAATGTAGCAATACATTTAGTGGCGGAAGGGTTAGTAATACATGGGTAACTTACCATTAACTTGGGAATAACGATTGGAAACGATCGCTAATACCGAATGTGGTGATAACAAGGCATCTTGAAATCATTAAAGTGGGGGATCTTCGGACCTCGCGGTTAAAGAGAGGCCCATGGGATATCAGCTAGTTGGTAGGGTAAAGGCCTACCAAGGCTAAGACGTCTAGGCGGATTGAGAGATTGACCGCCAACACTGGGACTGAGAACTGCCCAGACTCCTACGGGAGGCTGCAGTCGAGAATCTTTCGCAATGGGCGAAAGCCTGACGAAGCGACGCTGTGTGAGTGATGAAGGCCTTCGGGTCGTAAAACTCTTTCGCCTGGGAACAAGGGGATCTAGCTAACATCTAGAGAACTTGAGCGTACCAGGTAAAGAAGCACCGGCTAACTCCGTGCCAGCAGCTGCGGTAATACGGAGGGTGCAAGCATTAATCGGATTTATTGGGCGTAAAGGGCGCGTAGGCGGGAAGGAAAGTCAGATGTGAAATCCCGGGGCTCAACCTCGGAACAGCATTTGAAACTTCCTTTCTTGAGGGTAGACGGAGAAAATGGAATTCCACAAGTAGCGGTGAAATGCGTAGATATGTGGAAGAACACCAGTGGCGAAGGCGATTTTCTAGTTTACACCTGACGCTGAGGCGCGAAAGCAAGGGGATCAAACAGGATTAGATACCCTGGTAGTCCTTGCCGTAAACGATGTATACTTGGTGTAACCGGAATCAACCCTGGTTGTGCCGAAGCTAACGCGATAAGTATACCGCCTGAGGAGTACGCTCGCAAGGGTGAAACTCAAAAGAATTGACGGGGACCCGCACAAGCAGTGGAGCATGTGGTTTAATTCGATGCAACGCGAAGAACCTTACCCAGGCTTGACATGCAGATGATCATTACAGAGATGTAATTTCCCTTCGGGGCATCTGCACAGGTGCTGCATGGCTGTCGTCAGCTCGTGCCGTGAGGTGTTTGGTTAAGTCCAGCAACGAGCGCAACCCTTATCATTAGTTGCCAACACTTTGGGTGGGAACTCTAATGAGACTGCCTGGGTTAACCAGGAGGAAGGTGAGGATGACGTCAAGTCCGCATGGCCCTTATGTCTGGGGCTACACACGTGCTACAATGGTCGGTACAGAAGGCAGCGAAGCCGCGAGGTGAAGCAAATCCTAAAAGCCGATCTCAGTTCAGATTGTAGTCTGCAACTCGACTACATGAAGACGGAATTGCTAGTAATGGTGGGTCAGCAACACCACCGTGAATACGTTCCCGGGTCTTGTACACACCGCCCGTCACATCATGGGAGTTGGTTTTACCCGAAGCCGCTGGCTCAACCGCAAGGAGAGAGGCGTCTAAGGTGAGGCTGATGACTGGGATGAAGTCGTAACAAGGTAGCCCTACCGGAAGGTGGGGCTGGATCACCTCCTTTTAAGGACAGAGAATGCGTTAGGAATAACCATTCTTAGGTTGAAACAAACTTTAGCTGCACATTGTCTTCC
>NZ_JSDQ01000107.1:0-1672 GCF_000813665.1 Neochlamydia sp. EPS4
CACTCGCAGCTGAGACAGCTGCCCGATTTCTGCAGGCAGGCTGGTGAGCTGGTTTTGATTTAAGTGAAGCACTCGCAGCTGAGACAGCTGCCCTGTTTCAACAGGCAGACTGGTGAGCTGGTTTTGATCTAAGTAAAGCCATTGCAGCTGAGACAGCTGCAAGATTTCTGCAGGAAGGCTGGTGAGCTGGTTCTGATTTAAGCCAAGCTTTTGCAGCTGAGACAGCTGCCCGATTTCTGCAGGAAGGCTGGTGAGCTGGTTTTGATTTAAGTAAAGCCATTGCAGCTGAGACAATTGTCCGATTTCCGCAGGCAGAGCGGTGAGCTCGTTTTGGCTTAAATCAAGCCCTTGCAGCTGAGACAGCTGCCCGATTTCTGCAGGCAGAGCGGTTAGCTGGTTTTGATTTAAGTAAAGCCCTTGCAGCTCAGACAGCTGCCCGATTTCTGGAGGCAGACTGGTGAGCTGGTTTTCTCTTAAGTCAAGCCATTGCAGCTGAGACAATTGCCCGATTTCTGCAGGCAGGCTGGTAAGCTGGTTTTCATTTAAGTTAAGCACTTGCAGCTTAGGTAGTTGCCCTATTTCTGCAGCAAGAGAGGTGAGATTATTTTGCGGCAACTTCAGCTGCTGTAGCTGAGATAGCTTTCCTATTTCGGCAGGAAGGCCGCTGAGCTGGTTTTCTCTTAAGTCAAGCGTTTGCAGCTGAGATAACTGGCCTATTTCTGGGGGTAAATAAGTCAAGCCTGCTTCAGATAAATCTAAATCCGTGATGTTTTTACAATTTTCTTCAATCCAATCTCTAAGAAGCTCTCCTTTTTTTTGTAGAGGTAAGTGCTTAATTTCTTCTCGGCTCAAGTATTCTTCCCCGCCAGGAAGCTTTTTCCAAAGCAAGAGGCGATTAATATTTAAGAGATAAGAAGAGTAATTAGCCAGCGTTAAGACTCTTTTTTCTTCTGTTTTCTCTTTAAATTCCAAAGGAGAAATAGATTTAGCTAAGGTAAAAACTTGTTTAAAAACTTGATAAACTTTTTCGGTAGAGGTAAGTACAGGATTGAGTTGATAAACTTTAGCTAACATAAAAGTTCGCTGGGTAGTGATATTCTTCCTTGGGAAATGAAGCTGGGCTATTTTTTTATAAAGAGAGGGCATCGCTTCAGAAGCTAGCAGATGATGCCATCTTTTACAGACGCTAAATAAGGAAGGAACTACACAAGCCTCTAAGATAGGGAGCAGCAATTCATTGGGCAAGCTTTCAATAGATGTGGATGAGATAGGATGCATTTTATTTCCTTGGTTAGGGATAACTTTTCAGCATTATTATTTTTTAAAGGCAATATAAAAAAATTAAAAAAGCAAGTCAAACGAATTCGTATCCTTATCAATGAAAAACAACTCACAGATAATCTACCTCGCTTTTTTTTCAGATAGATTCACGGAAAGGGGGAAGACCTTCTAAGCATTCAGGAGCAGCCACAGGTTTTGGCGATTAAGTGACGCGGCAATTATAGTTTGGCTAAAAGAATGAGATTAATTCTTTGCCTTATTTGAGAAAATGGCTTTTTTTTGGTGCAATGTTTTAATTCTTCTAACGAATAATGGAATACAATACGTCTAGCTTCTTCCTGTCAAGAAAGGTTGTTCTCCCACCCTAGCAATCTGCGGAAAAAGAGAGAAA
>NZ_JSDQ01000108.1:0-1339 GCF_000813665.1 Neochlamydia sp. EPS4
GGTTCTCCGAAGGTTTGTGTGGTAAAAATTTATTTTAAGAAAAAGAATCTATTATTTTTATTCTAAAATTTTCGAAATTTACAAAATTATAGGCTTTTCTTTTAATAACCTTAATTTTGTTATTGACCCCTTCCACGAAACCGCTGCTTACTCTCTTATCGAAATAATTCAATATATTTTCTTCCCAGTTTAGTAATGTCTTTACAAATTCGTAATATCCTGCAGCTTTATGCCTAACTATATTTAACACCCAAGCAGACAATTTCTCTCTTCCTGTTTGCCTATCGTTTAAATCATTAAATAAGCTTCTAAACGACTCTTTAAGCTTATAATACACTTTCAAATCAGGCTTTAACTCTAAGATCTTGCCTAGCAAATCTTCTTGCTGTTCTGTTAAATTCTCACGATTCTTTAATAGGATATACTTTGTATCTTTCCATATTTCTTGATCGATGCTTTCCTGCTTTGCCCTTTTCCTGCAGCAGTCTAACGCTTGATTTAGGTTTTGCATGACATGAAAACGATCAGCTACAGCTTTGGCCTTAGGTAGCATCTCTTCTACTACTGCACGGTAAGGAGCCCATAAATCTATGGCTACAAACTTAATCTCTTTCTTAAATTCCTCATTGCATGCCGCCATATAGTCTTTTAGAGTAGCTTTTTTCCTATCTTTAAGGATATCAATCACCCTTTTATTAGTCAGGTCAGTAATCACGACAGCAAAATCTTTATGCCCTTTATGTATAGCAATTTCATCAATACCCATGACTTGCGTAGGTAGAAGTGATTGCAAGTGTCGTTGTTTGCTCTTAGCTTCTCTGTAGTAAATCTCTGCAGCTGTTTTATCGCTCATACCAAACTTTAAGCCTGTATAAGTAGCTGTTGTTTCTTGGCAGCATTTATAGACTTCTTGCTCATATCGCTTGGTATAATGCCTATAAGGACAAGCAAAATCTAAAGGTTCATTAAAAGTACAACAACATTCTTGGCATTCAAACCTTCTTAAATCAATTTCAAGGTAACAAGCTCGTCCAGCTAAATCCACATCACGATAAGCTTTTGACTTAATATCAACTAACTTAAACGTGGGCTGACTACAGTATGGGCATAGCAGTGTAGGATTTATAGGAGTAATTAAAATTCTAACTGTATCCTCCTGAATATAAATATCCTTAAACTTTACCCCTTCCAAATTAATAAGCTTTGTTAGATAATCATTATTTAGCATTTGTTCACCCTCCTTCTATGTTTGCAAACATTAGGATGTGACAAATGCTATTTTTATTTAACTACTTTTAGTATTAAAGAAATTTTTTACCACGTAGACCTCCGAAGAGCC
>NZ_JSDQ01000109.1:0-1197 GCF_000813665.1 Neochlamydia sp. EPS4
GAGTGATCCTTTTTTAATATTTGTGTACTTCTTATAAGCTCCATTGTTAATCACTTTTTTAATAGAAGTCTCATCCGATGAATTACAAAGCTTCTTTTTGAGTTTTTCAATTACACGCTCTCGGTCTTCTTTATCTTTCCTAGCTCTGCTAGGACTGTAAGTAGCAATAAGCAAAGTGTCTTTATATTGAGGATGTGCCATAGTACGAAAAAAAACTTTTTCTTTTTCTACGATAGCTTCTTGATGTGATAATGGCGAATAAGTCGAAAGATCATTAATTTTTAATTTTTTAGACATAGATTTAAGTTTAGTGGCAATGACAAAATGAAATTCTGCATTCTGAAGTGCTTCTATATTTTGCTTGCTGGCTAGGCCGCGATCACATACAACCGTGACGTTTTTAATCGAAAAGCTGTTTCTTAACTTTTCTAAAACAGAAATCAGTGTTTTTGTTTCGGCTAGATTTCCTTTAAACACTTCATAAGCAATGGGCAGACCGTGTGCATCTACCACTAAAGCCAGAACGATCTGAACCATATGATATTTTTGATCTTTGCTAAAACCAAAATCTTTGATCTCATCTTGCACCACACTTTCAAAGTAAAGGGTGGGGACATCAAAAAAGAAACAATCTACAAGCTTTTCAGAAAATTTACATGCGGTGCTAAACGCCTCTTTTTGAATGTCAGTCTCCAGCGATTCCATCGCATCCATCGTTCGATAGATATGCTGCAAGTCAATTCCTTGAAATCCATGCTCTTCTTGCCGTTCATAGGTGCGCATTTTGCTACTAGGACAATCAAAACGCTGAACAAGAATCAATTTTACTATTTCTTCTAAAGCAAATGTGTTGTTCCCTTGAGCTTAGTGAATGACCTTTGAAAAACCAGATAATTGCATTAATTCGTTAATAACTATCCCGTACCCATCATAGTAGGTTTTTTGATGAATCAAATCTTGCACAGCAATCTTATCGTCGGGTGGAAGCCCTTCTTTTTCAAGCTTTTGAATGAGATGGTCTGCAAGTTTTCGAAGTTTTATGAGGTCTTTTTGACTTTTTATTACTCCCAAAGATGCAATAATCTTTTGTTTAACTTTTTTGCCTTCACGAATACCTTCAACTATTTGAAGAGTTGGATGCTTAGATTTTTTAGAGGATGTCAATCGTATATACATGTAGAACATTATCCATAAAAA
>NZ_JSDQ01000110.1:0-1148 GCF_000813665.1 Neochlamydia sp. EPS4
GAAGCTCCCCTCTTTTCTCTAGAGGCAAGTGCTTAATTTCTTCTCGGCTCAAGTATTCTTTCCCACCAGGAAGTTTTTTCCAAAGTAAAAGGCGATTAATATTTACAAGGTAGGAAGAGTAATTAGCCAGCGTTAAGCCTCTTTTTTCTTGTGTTTTCCATTTAAATTCCAAAGGAGAAATAGATTTAGCTAAGGTAAAAACTTGTTTAAAAACTTGATAAACTTTTTCAGTAGAGGTAAGTGCAGGATTGAGTTGATAAACTTTAGCTAACATAAGAGTTCGCGGGGTAGTGGTATTCTTCGTGGGAAAATGAAGCTGTGCTATTTTTTTATAAAGAGAAGGCATCGCTTCAGAAGCTAGCAGATGATGCCATCTTTTACAGACGCTAAATAAGGAAGGAACTACGCAAGCCTCTAAGATAGGGAGCAGCAATTCATTGGGCAAGCTTTCAATAGATGTCGATGAGATAGGATGCATTTTATTTCCTTGGGTAGGGATGACCTTTTATTATTTGTATTTTTTAAAGACAATATAAAAAATTAAAAAAGCAAGTCAAACGAATTCGTGCTCTTATCAATGAAAAACAACTCACAAATGATCTACCACGCTTTACTTTTAGACAGATTCAAGGAAAGGGGGGAGACCTTTCAAGCATTTAGGAGCAGTCACAGGTTTTGGGGATTAAGTGATGCGGCAATTTTGGTTTGGCTAAAAGAATAAAATTGATTATTTGCCTTATTTGAGAAAAACGGCTCTTTTTGGCGCAATGCTTTAATTCTTTTACCAAATGATGAAATACAATACGCCTAGCTTCTTTCTATCAAAAAAAGTTGTTCTCCCAGCATAGCAATCTGCAGAAAAAGAGAGAAACTTCTTGTCGTTATAAATGTGTAGGTTAGTTTAAGCTTGCCTAGTTGCTGGAAGAAAAGCGGATTACTTGTTTAAAGATAAGATGGCTAAAAGTTTGTTATACCATTTAAACGAACTCCGTAAGTAGCAGCTGTTGAGAATTGCAAACAGTCTTTTTCTAAATTCAAATAAGGAGGATAATTTAGGGAGAGAAAAGGTTTGGAAAGGAGGAAACCATGTTTGTAGCTTTTTATCATACAATAGAGGAATTAAACGCCATGGCAAAAAAGAAAGCCTG
>NZ_JSDQ01000111.1:0-1115 GCF_000813665.1 Neochlamydia sp. EPS4
TTTAATTTTTATATTGTTCTAAAAATAAAAATGCTGGAAAGTTATCACTCCCCAAGGAAATAAAATGCATCCTATCTCATCGACATCTATTGAAAGCTTGCCCAATGAATTGCTGCTCCCTATCTTAGAGGCTTGCGTAGTTCCTTCCTTATTTAGCGTCTGTAAAAGATGGCATCATCTGCTAGCTTCTGAAGCGATGCCTTCTCTTTATAAGAAAATAGCACAGCTTCATTTCCCCAGGAAGAATACCACTACCCAGCGAACTCTTATGTTAGCTAAAGTTTATCAACTCAATCCTGCACTTACCTCTACTGAAAAAGTTTATCAAGTTTTTAAACAAGTTTTTACCTTAGCTAAATCTATTTCTCCTTTGGAATTTAAATGGAAAACCGAGGAAAAAAGTTATTTTACTCTGGCTAATTACTCTTCTTATCTCTTAAATATTAATCGCCTTTTACTTTGGAAAAGACTCCCTGGTGGGGAAAAATACTTGAGCCGAGAAGAAATTAAGCACTTGCCTCTAGGAAAAAAAGGAGAGCTTCTTAGAGATTGGATTGAAGAAAATTGTAAAAACATCACGGCTTTAAATTTATCTAATGCAGGCTTGACTTATTTACCCTCGGAAATATACCAATTGTCTCAGCTGCAAACGCTTGACTTAAATCAAAACCAGCTCACCAGTCTTCCTGCAGAAATAGGTCAATTGTCTCAGCTGCAAACGCTTAAATTAAGCCAAAACCAGCTCACCAGTCTTCCTGCAGAAATAGGTCAATTGTCTCAGCTGCAAACGCTTAAATTAAGCCAAAACCAGCTCACCAGTCTTCCTGCAGAAATCCGACAGCTGTCTGAGCTGCAAACGCTTGAATTAGATCAAAACCAGCTCACCAGTCTTCCTGCAGAAATCGGGCAATTGTCTCAGCTGCAATGGCTTTACTTATATCACAACCAGCTCACCAGCCTTCCTGCTCAAATCGGGCAGTTGTCTCAGCTGCAAAAGCTTGATTTAAATCAAAACCAGCTCACCGCTCTGCCTGCAGTAATCGGACAGCTGTCAGAGCTGACACGCCTTTACTTAAATCAAAACCAGCTCACCGCTCTGCCTGCAGAAATAGGGT
>NZ_JSDQ01000112.1:0-1029 GCF_000813665.1 Neochlamydia sp. EPS4
GGACACTTGTCATTAACTGGCATTTAACCTAATTTTTTTCTGATTAATATTTTTTATCAACACCTTCATTTATTGTTATCTGGGTTCTTGTTTCAATTCCAATTTCACTTTTCAATAACGCGGCTATAACATAATTTTTCTCCTTATATTGTTCAATAATCTTTTCATATTCATTGACTAAGCGCGATGTCCTACCCACCGAAAAAGCTGCTTCTTCTGTAGACATACCTTTTTGTTTACATAGCAATATTTGCTTGAAAGTGGATATATACCTTTGTATCGCCGGCAAAGAGTGTTTTGTTTCTCTGCTCACCTGCTGAACAGTTTTTTGCTCGATAAAGAGCTTTTCAATAATCATTGTTTTGTGAGTTAAAGTAGGGCCTATATCATGGATAGATCCTCTTCTTGGAAGAACCTCACGGTTTTCTAATTCCCACTCCTTGATATATTTGCCTACACTTTGTGGCGATATCTTTAACAAAATAGCTAATTCCGCGTGGGTTAAGCAACCTTCTTGATCAAAAGCTTGCTTGCACATCCGCGCCACAGCTTCTTTTTTTATAACCCTTAATTTTTTTCCCTTGGCTCTTTCTATAGCATCTTGCGAGCTTACCAAATCTAAAATTACCGTTGTTAAACGTGTATTTTGAATAGATTTTCCATAAGATGAAAACTCGTTGCGGTGGACTGTCGGCCATGTAACTTGTCCCGGCTGCATATGAGAGGTCTGCGGATAAAATTGACGCACCATATCCGCTATTGATTTAACCAGTACTTGCCTTGTCCTTGTTCCTCCTAGCTGCGGGCACTCATGAGAAAAAAACGCTTCCAAAGCACCTTCAAAGCATTTAAATGCTTGAGGGCAAAATGTAGCATGGTTTGCATCGATATTCTTCTTCATGGCAGCCTCCGCTCGTTCCTGATAGAGGCGTTCGACGACATCATTCTTTTTTTTTCATCTTGAGCGTGATAATATTGGGCACCAACTATATGAACTTCCTGCAATCTTTGTTCAAAAAAGGCTTTATC
>NZ_JSDQ01000001.1:0-34708 GCF_000813665.1 Neochlamydia sp. EPS4
TCCCTATTTTCCTTTTTCTCTAATTTTTTCCTAAACTCCTAAAAGTTAAAGAGAATGAATGAGTTTTAAATTTGAGCTGTCAATTTCCCACCTATATGTTTGTTCTATGGTGTACAAGGATATAAATCGCTATTTCATGGGGATTTTAAGAGAGGTGGTTGCCGTATGGGAGAATCTAAATCGCTCGTGCTTTGGATGTTATTATAGCAAAAAAGCAATTTTATTCAAGGATTATTTTAATATAATGGGGAAAAAACTGTCTCATCTTTCTTGTCCCTCTTATTTCTCACGCAGGGCATTTAGACGCAAGCGATGATCGATCGCTTTGATAGTAAAGCTTAACCTCTACCTTTAATTTTGAAAGGAGGCGATAAGCTCCTCTTCTAATTTATAGTCTAGCTTGTATGAAACATTTCTTTTCCTACCTCTAAGCCAGCACATTTTTACGCTCACTTAATTTGTTGAGTCTGGGCTTGTAGTGGATTTTTTAGCTTTTTGCTTCTTAACTCATCTGTTTAATGTTTTGCCAGTCCTCAAAGCGTCTTTCCCCTAATCATCTAGCCTCTAGAATTCAAAGCCAATGGTGTCTCGCCCCATCTGCTTCAATTCTTTCAATCCTTAAAGCTTTATCGCGGTATGTTTTAACAAAAATGCGAAGGCGGGAAAAGAGAGTTAATTGTAAGTTTTCTCTTACATTCAGCTGATAAGGAATTCTGCCGTTTTTTTATTAAGTAAGGGCAAATGATGAATGTTTTTTAAACCATAAAAGGCATAGGCTATCTGATAAAACCTAAATAGAGGATCCTTATAAAGGAATCTTAAAAGATCTTTTTAGCCATGAAGAGTTTACATAAAGCGAATGCTCCTTAAGTCAACAAGGAGCAAAAAAAGAAAATTAGAGAACTTCCTAATCCTCCTCTCTTCTTCCTCTAAAGATCAGATAATGCTAAGTAAGTGGTAGACAGCAATGCCCGCCACGTAGCCTATGAAGGCAGGAAAGGATATTTTTTTCAAGTACCAGAAAAAATCTACTTTCTCAAGCCCCATAAAGACAACGCCTGCAGCAGAGCCAATAATCAACAGGCTGCCTCCAGTACCTGCACAATAGGCTACCAATTGCCAAAAGGAAGAATTTTGAGGATATTGTTGAAGGTTGTACATTCCCATGCTGGCCGCTACCAATGGAACATTATCTACAACCGCCGAGGCTATACCGATTAGAGTGGCTATCACCTCTATGTTTCCTACATGCTGATTTAACCACTGAGCTAGCATTTTTAGTAGCTCTGCCGACTCTAAAGCATTAATGCATAAAAGAATGCCAAAGAAAAATAGGACTCCCGATAAATCAATCTTTGTTAATACATGCGGCACACGTAAATGTTCGCGATCTTCCTCTTTAAAATAAGCAATATCCGTCATTAGCCATAATAATCCTAAACCAAACAATATTCCCATAAAGGGGGGCAAACCCGTCAATGTTTTAAAAATAGGTACAAAGGTAAGCGCAGCTATACCTGCTAAAAAAATTAGCTTGCCAATAGGTTCTAGTTTTTTATGCGCGTTTAATAATTTATAATCGATTAGTGAGCCTTTTAAGCATCGGCTAATGATGGAAAATGAGCCAATAAAGCATGTTAGACTAGGAAAAAAAAGATTTTTAATGATTGCCCATGAAGTCACTTGCCCCCCTATCCATAGCATAGTTGTCGTGACATCCCCAATCGGTGTCCAAGCGCCCCCTGCATTGGCTGCAATTACTATCCCTCCGCCTATTAACCAGCGATCTTCTCGGTTCGTCAATAGCTTTTGCATAATGGAAAGCATTACAAGCGTGGTGGTTAGGTTATCTAGCACTGCTGATAAAAAGAAAGTAATCAAACCTAATACCCACAATAGTTTAACTTTAGATTTAACTTTAATAACATCTAAAATGATTGTAAATCCTTGATGAGCATTGATAAGTTCCACGACGCTCAAAGCACCTATAAGAAAGAATATTACCTGGCTAATATCAGCCACATGAGCAGCTAATGAATCTAGATTCTGCTGATGAGAAAATTTATCATGATGATTAGCAAATTGCAAAATCCAACAAATAATGGCCATCAGCAAAGCTGTGGTCGTTTTGTTGATTCTAATCACATGCTCTATAGTAATAAAGCCATAACCTATGATAAAGACAATAATCATGCTGATAGTATAAATATTTAGAGTGATAGCCATATAAGTTTTCCTGTAAATCTTTTCTGCTAATATACATTCTAATATGCAATTTTTACATTCTAAACTAGGTAAAAAAAAATGGAAGAGCCTATTTTATCTTTAAACTCTACTATTCATTCTTCTATAAAAAAAGCCACCCTTATCAAAGGCACTATTTATGGAGCTGCCGGCATGAGTTTATGGCTCTATGGAGGAATTTTCCTTTCCCCTTCTGTATTAGCTACTTGGGGTTGGGTTCTTCTGCTTTTAGGAGGGATATTTATCACTTTAGGACTTTTGCCCTACCGTCAGTTGTCGTATTTAGAAAACACCCCCCACCAAGTCAAGGTGGACTCACTAAATGAACTTTATTTTGCCTTGCATGGCAGGATTCTTTTTAAGGTATCCCTGGAAAGAGTGGATGAAATGGCTTATCTAGACGATGATAAACATTACGGAATTGGCTTGTGGATTGCTCTTACCTCAAAAGACATCACTGCATTGCATTATTCTTTGGATCTTCCTCTGTATTTAGAAGAAAATCAAAAAAAATATTTTTGCGACCTATTTTTACCCTATTTTAGTAAACGTTCCTATCATGAACTAGAAGAGATACACAAAAGCTTGAAAAAAGGGGGTACAAAAATCAATGAATAAAACATTCAATTACACTTTAAAAAGGGCGACATAAAAATAAGCCGCTCCCCCTAAAAAATAGGAAATTGCATTTTCCTAAGGTCGAGGCAGAAATATTAAATACTTTATGACTTCTATATGCCTAGCTTATTTATAGAAAATAAGAGCGATTACCTTTCTACCCAAGCATATTTAAAGAAAAATTAGTAGCTAAATGATAAAGGCTTAAGCGTAGGAACGTTCATATTCCAGATTGGACAATATCATGTAATTTGATAAGGCCTAGCAGCTTTTTATGCTCGGTAAGGACGGGTAGCACCGTAATAGCATTTTTTTGGTCTCCTTCCATCTTACGCATGGCATCCCATGCCAAATTATGAGGAGTAACCCACCGAGCTGTTTGGATCATTAGATCTTTCATGGGCAATTGCAGGGAAGCAGCTCCATGGGATTGTAAAGCCCGCCGGAGATCACCATCGGTAAATATTCCTTGTAAAATTTCAGTTTCATCAGTCACTAATACACAGCCGCAACGTTTATTAGATAATTCTACAAGAGTATTGACCAATTTATCGTGAGGCTTGCATATAGGAAGGCTAGAGCCAGTGATCATTAAATCAGACACTTTAAGCGAGATGCGTTTACCAATCCTACCTGCAGGATGATTTTTTACATATTCTTCTAAGCTAAAATTTTTCATACGCATGAGGGCAACAGCAAGAATGTCTCCAAATATAAGCTGTATAACAGCAGACGTTGTCGGCACTATATCAAACGGGCAAAGCTCTTGTTGCAAAGGAAGATCAATATATACATCACTAGCTTTAGCTAAACGGCTTTTTGCATTGGAGACAATTCCTATAATTTTTACTCGCCGATTACGTAGAGTAGGAATAAGAGATAAAAGCTCTTCACTTTCTCCACTTTTACTAAGAAAAACAAATACATCTTTTTCAGAAACTATGCCTATATCGCCATGTAAAGCGTTCGTGGGGGAAATAAATAAAGCTCGGGAGCCAGTAGAAGTCATGGTCATAGCAATTTTTTCTGCTACTAAGCCACTTTTTCCTACCCCTGAAAAAACTACGACTCCCTCGCAGTCTTTTAAAGCCTGTACAATAATATCAGCAGCAGATAAATCAATTTTTTCAAAAAAATAATTTAGATAACTATTTTCTTTTTGGAGAAGCTCTTCTAACAAATGATGATTCCTTTTTAAGCTAAACGATCCGTGTGTTGAAGAATGCATTTTAAGGAATAAAAATATTACTCTCAAGCTATAAAAATCTTAAGCCCTAGAATTAAAAAATCAAATTTCTAGAATATTTTCTAGGAACGTTTATCCTTGTTAAAAAAGCA
This sequence comes from Neochlamydia sp. EPS4, assembly GCF_000813665.1. NCBI lineage: Bacteria > Pseudomonadati > Chlamydiota > Chlamydiia > Parachlamydiales > Parachlamydiaceae > Neochlamydia > Neochlamydia sp. EPS4. Next base: position 4,201 of record NZ_JSDQ01000001.1, read on the forward strand.
GGCCTGCTTTAGCTTTTATAGCCATTATTTGCTATCTCTTCCCTGCTACCTAAGAAGGTCCACAACCTGCCTTGAAGTGAAACTCAATGATAAACTTCTGATTGAAACAAACTACCATTAGATAGCTCGTAAGGCTTTTCAAAGAACAAAGCTATAACTGTGGAATAATTTTTCAACCTATCTGTACGTAAGCTATATTACTAAGTAGAGAAGGAGCTGGTAAGAAGTCACTCCTTTTCAAAATAAGAGATAAGTTTTTTTAACATATTACCTTATCGCTAAGTTGCCAGCTTATGATCTTTTATAGACAAACATTTATTCTAATTAAACTATAAATCATTAACGATCATTTCATAAGAAAAGTAGCTCAATCCCCTCTCTTTCACCTATAACGAGTGAATAGGTACTGCCCCTTACTCCTTTACCTTAAGAGGAAGGGAGTAAGGGTATAAAGTACAGCAAAGAGGGTTTTTAAGCAGCATTGGCCTTGTTTAAATAGATTCTAGCCGGCTCATTGTTAATATCCCACTCATCTCCTTCAGCAGATTTGTTAAACTCTACCGTAACCGCCAATACTTCTTGTTGCACATATTCTTTATAATGCTCAAAAGCTAGCTTTACCCGTTCGGTTGTTTCTATATTTACGTGAATGCGATCAGTCACTTCTAAATTAGCTTCTCGACGCATTGTATTAATCTTATTAACGAGCTCCCTGGCAATCCCTTCCATTAAAAGATCTTCATTTAAAACTGTCTCTAAAACGATAGTAATTGATCCTTCATTAGCTCCAGCTAAGCCCTCAAAAACCTGGCGTTCAACCTGGACATCTTCCGAAGTCAGCACGACTTCGGTATCTTCTATGAATAAAGGAAGCGAATGACCTTTCAACAAGATAGATAATTGTTCTTGATTAAAAGCATCAATTGCTTGCTGAGTAGCTTTCATTAATTTACCCACTTTTTTGCCTAAGACACGAAAATTAGGCTTAGCTTTAAGACTAACAAATAAAGACTCTTTCTCGGCAAATTCGATTATTTTCACATTCAGTTCATCGGCAATCAAGTGCTGCTGCTCTTTTAAAAATTGAAGAGTAACGGTATCTGCAGAAATAATATGGGCCTTCGCCAAGGGTTGTCGAACTTTAAGCTTATGCTCTTTTCTTAAAGCATGACCCAAACTTACCGTGCTTTGCACCGCGGCCATAGCGGCTTCCAGTTGCTCATCACGCATTTGCTCATTATATTCTGGATAAGCACAAAGGTGAACGGATTGAGGCATCTCTTTACTTTTCAGGTTCTGATAAATAGCTTCACTCATAAAAGGAATATAAGGTGCTGCCACCTTCGTAAAAGTCAATAGAACATGATAAAGAGTAGCAAAAGCTTCGTTACGATCAATAGACGCTTTTTCTTCCCAAAAGCGACGGCGCGAACGTCTAATATACCAGTTAGTTAACTGCTCAATGAAATAAATTGTAGGCTCAATACCATGGCTAAGGTTATAATCATCCATTCCTACTTCTACTTGTTTGATAAGCTTATTTAAAAGCGAGATTACCCATCGATCGATAATAGCCACAGGCTTTTTCGGCTGGTCACAAGGGCGCCAGCCATAGATACGCGCATAGGTGATAAAGAAGCTATAAGCATTCCATAGAGGCAGCATTACTTGACGTAGGATAAGCTCTACTCCCGCTTCCACAAAGCAAAGGTCCTCGGCACGTACTGCCGGACTATGCATCATATAGACACGAATGGCATCGGCGCCAAAACGCTCAATGACAAGGCTAGGATCGGGATAATTGCGCAAACGCTTGGACATTTTTGCCCCATCTTCTGCCAAAACAATCCCATTCACAATAACGTTTTTAAATGCTGGCTGATCAAAAAGGGCGGTAGACAGAATAGTTAGCGTATAAAACCATCCGCGTGTTTGATCTAAACCTTCTGCAATGAAATCTGCAGGAAATATTTCTTTAAAGAGCGCTTGGTTTTCAAAGGGATAATGATTTTGTGCATAAGGCATAGAGCCCGACTCAAACCAACAATCGAAGACTTCGGGAATACGTCTAAAAACTTTTCCATTATGAGTAAAGGTTAGCTGATCAATAAAATGTCGATGTAAGTCTTTAATTTTAGCGCCACTTTTACTCTCTAACTCTTGAATACTTCCTAAAACAAGTATTTCTCCATCTTCTGCACGCCAGATAGGAATAGGCGTCCCCCAGTAGCGATTTCGGCTGATAGCCCAATCTCTAGCACCTTCTAACCATTTACCAAAACGTCCATGTTTGACATAAGAAGGAGTCCAATGAATCTGTTCATTAGCTTTCACAAGCGAATCTTTTATCTTTTCTACAGCTACGAACCAGGTAGTTACAGCTTTATAAATAAGAGGAGTGTCGGATCGCCAGCAGAAAGGGTAGCGGTGACGGCAGACACCATGAGAAAAGACTATACCCTCTTTCTTTAAATGCTTAATGATCTCTTTATCCGCCTCTTTAACAAACAACCCTTGATATTCAGGAATTTCACTTGTGAAAAGTCCATTACTATCGACTGGGCATACAATCTCTATGCCTTCTCTTTGGCACGCATAAAAATCTACTTCTCCAAAAGCAGGAGCTGCATGAACGATTCCCGTGCCCTCCTCTACCGATACGCTATCCTCAAGAATTATACGAAAAGCTCCTTTGCTCGCTCTATCAGCAAAATACTTAAAAGGCGGCTTATAACTTTTACCTGCTAAGTTCCTACCCTTCATCTCCTCTAATATTTGATACTCGCTTTCACTTTTAAAAGTGGCCGAGAGCCTAGACTTTGCTAAAATGTAGTGTTGGCCAGAGGTAATGTGTAGGATTTTCACATAATCTATCTCAGGCCCTACCATGAGAGCTAAATTAGAAACAAGTGTCCAGGGAGTAGTGGTCCACGCTAAAATAGCTATATGAGGTTCATCTAGCAAAGGAAAAGCTATCGTTAACGCAGGATCATCCACCTCTTTATAATTTTCGCCTGCTTCAAAATTAGAAAGCGGTGTTCCTAGCTTGGCAGAATAAGGCATGACTTTATAACCTTCATAAACCAGCCCTTTATTATAAAGCTGCTGAAAAACCCACCATACCGATTCCATAAAATTCACATCCATCGTTCGATAAGTTTGATCAAAGTCTACCCATCTCCCCATGCGCTGGACAATCGTTTTCCACTCTTCCGTATAACGTAAAACAATTTTTCTACATTCCTCGTTGAAATTGGCTATCCCAAAAGTTTGGATAGCTTCTCCACCCGAGAGGTTATGCATTTTTTCAATCTCATTCTCTACAGGAAGACCGTGGCAATCCCAGCCAAAACGTCGAGGCACGCAAAATCCTTTCATTGTTTTATAACGCAAAACGACATCTTTAATGGTGCCTGCTAGTAAATGACCATAATGAGGAAGACCCGTAGCAAAAGGAGGACCATCATAAAAAGCAAAAAGAGGTTTATCTCGATTTTCTTCTACTGATTGTGTGAAAATTTTATTTACACTCCAAAATTCAAGAATTCTTTTTTCACGCTCATCAAAACTTTCTGAAAGAATTTCTGCAAACATTCGCTAACCTACTAAGTAATATAAAATTGTTTTCGAAGCCATAGGCAAAAATAATAGTATTTTCACTCGAAAATGTCTAGCAAGCATCTTGTTTCTTCTCCTTCACGTAAAAAAATTGCTTCTATTTTATTATTTTTTAGGTTATTCTTTGATTAAGAAAAGGCAATACTGCCCTTACAGTTTTTATCCAGCATCCATCTTTCGGGGGTGTCACGGTTTCGACTGGGAAGCGAGGTATTGATTGCATGCGGAGGGTATCGGTTGGCCTCCTAAAAAAGCCGGTGAACAATTAAGTGCCAAAACAAGCACAAACGTAATCGCTGTTGACTTTAGCCCTGTGGTTGAAGCTAACTTTGAAATCGTAGCACGCGCTGCTTAATTGCAGTGCTTGCGCAGTAGTCTGAAATTGGACCAAGGATTTTAGAGTCTACTGTTATTTTCTTGGTATGAGCTAAGTTTCTCCAGCCTTAGAGAAACTTAAACTCAAGATCAATTGAGGCGAGTAGTTTCCAGTGGTGTGTTCTGCAGCGGAATCTACTTATTTTCAGAACACTAAGCATGTAGTGGTCACTATGTAGTTTGCTCAGGACGAGAGTTCAATTCTCTCCACCTCCAACCTATTATTAAGCTTCACTTTTAGGAGTGAAGCTTTTTATTTTTAGAAGCTTGTGAATCAAAAATTCAACCGAAAAGTTCAAGCACATGAAGCCCAATTACGCACTATTTACGCCTTAGACTGGATGAAAACAGTATAAAACTATTTCGTTCTTCCACATCTCCTGCTATATTTTTGTGACACTTATGGCTGCTGTGACTCATAGTGAAAGCACATCAAATTCCCATGATATTGTCACAGTAGAGAGTAAATATGTCCGTGGTAACAAGGATTTTATTGTCGAAATTTGCAATGAATAAACAGGTAGAAAATGTCTATCAAAAAAAAGAACCTTAAAGACTTGAAAAATGTTGGAAAAGCAACTTTACGGGATTTAAATATTCTCGATATTCATTCAGTTGAGGACTTAATCCATCATGATGCTACTCAATTGTTTGAACAATTAGAAAGGTTAACAGGAAAACGTCATGATCCTTGTATGTGGGACGTATTTGCCGCCATTATACATGAAGCTAAGACGGGAGAACCTACTTCATGGTGGGCATGGACAGCCCAGAGAAAGGCTCTTCAAAAAACAGGAAAGCTAATTCATATAATTTGAGTTATTCCTTAGCGATGATAACGTTTTAGTAATGCCCTCGATGCTTTTTTTTTCTTTCTTTTCTTCTCAAGCCCTTCTCGCATGTAATCTTGTGCTAACGTTGAAGGCTGTGCCGTTTCCTTCATTCTTGCCATTTCACGGTGGACTTCTCTTTGTACTCTCTTTGGATTCATGCGCTGGATTTGAATGTTGATTTCCTTAGCTTCTCCAAATTTTAGTTTATGATAATGATTAAGAACAAACTCATGAATCTCAGGATCAGACGGTTCACAACCCAAGATAAGCCTTGCAATTGCATACCCTTCTTTATCGGTCCGCTCAAAAGTTCCTACCCAGAACCGCTTTTTAAAGAAAATTGTTGCTTTAACTGTAGCGATTTTATTCCCTTTATATGGCTCAAGATACTAACACACTTTCCCAGGGTTTAAAAGAAACACTCTAACCGTTTTCATAAACGATCCTAGTAATTTCACAAAAATAGCATCTTTTTGTGAAATTCAAGGCAAATTTTATTGCTAGTTTTCACAAAAAGATGCTATTTTTGTGAAAAAGAGAGACTCGAAATGCGCCAAAGTATTGAAATCGCAGTAAAAAATAGGATTATTGAGCAGGGCCGCGGTTGGTGTTTTACGCCCATGCACTTTTCGGATCTGGGTAGTGATACCTCTATTCGAAAAGCTCTTTCACAGCTTCAAAAACAAAACATCATCCGTCGGCTCGCTCAAGGCGTTTATGATTACCCCAAAATACATGATCTACTGGGCACAATCCCTCCAGATTTGAATGAAGTTGCTAAGGCTATTGCGGAAAAAAATGGGGTTCAAATTCAACCTGCCGGAGCTCATGCTGCCAATTTAGTGGGCCTTTCTTTACAAGTTCCTGGTCGTGTCATGTTTTTAACCGAAGGCCCCTCCAGAAAAGTCAAAATTGGTAATCAAGAAATTATTTTTAAAAAGACCACGAAAAAAATTATGTCTTCTGCGGGAACTAGAGAAGGTCTTCTGATTCAAGCTTTGAAAAATTTAGGAAAAGATCACATTGACCAGGTAGCACGTGCGCAGGTATCAAAATTTCTTAAAGATTCAAAAGAAAATGAAATTAGACAGAACATGAAATTTGCACCTGCATGGATACGATCTCTTTTTTTTGAAATTATGGGGCTCAAGCCATGAATGAAATCCATCTTTTGTCTAAAGATGAACGGGAACTTTTCTTTAGAGCTGCCAGTGATATCAAGAACATGCCCTTTGAAATTATTGAGAAAGATTATTGGGTCGTATGGGTTTTGGAAAGACTATTCTCGCTAGAGAAGATGAAGCCGCATCTCACCTTTAAAGGAGGTACGTCCCTTTCAAAAGTATATGGATTGATTGATCGTTTTTCAGAAGATATTGATCTTTCAATTGAAAGAGAATTCTTTGGTTTTGGTGCACCCCATGACCCTGAAAATGCACCATCCAAGAAAAAGCAAAATGCAATCATCGATAATCTTTCAAAAGCTTGCTCCAATTATGTTCAAACTCAGATGCTAGCTGAACTTAAAGATGCTTTTGCTGCAAAACTCGGAACAATTGATGGGTGGCAAGTCTTCCCTGACCAAGAAGACCCCGATGCACAAACATTATTATTTGAATATCCAAGCGAAACCTCAAAAGCTGGGTACATTCGTCCGCTTGTAAAAATCGAAATTGGTGCAAGATCAGAACACTGGCCTGTCAGCGAACATAGAATAAAGAGCTACACTAAAGAAGCACTAAAAGAAAAAATCCATGAATCTGAAATATGGGTTCGAGTACTGAATGCTGAGCGTACTTTCTGGGAGAAAGCGACTATCCTTCATCAATATGCACATTTGCCCGAAGATAAAAAGCTTCCGCCACGAATTTCAAGGCATTATTATGACTTTTTCCGTTTGCTCAATTCGGAGATCAAGGAGAAGGCTCTTATCGAGATAGCTCTACTTGAAAGAGTTGCCATCCACAAAAGCATTTACTTTGCATCAAGTTGGGCAAACTACGGAACAGCTCGAAAGGAAACTTTGAAGCTCTTTCCTCCTCCGCGAATTCTAAAAGAACTTGAGAAAGACTATGTCCTGATGAAGTCCATGTTTTTCAGAGAAATCCCAGAGTGGGAATTAATTTTAAAAACGATCGACACGTTTGAAAAAGAGTTTAATTACGTTAAAGGATAGGGCATTATGACCACTGAAATACTTATAAGGAATTACCGTACTGAATAGACGCAAGCTCTTGCAACTATCTATTTTTATACGATTCATCGCATCAATATTAAATACTACACGCAAAAACAAGTTGATGTATGGGCTTCTGAATCAAGCTTAGAGAGAGAAGGCATCACTTCAGAAGCAAGAAAATGATGCCATCTTTTACAGACGCTAAATAAGGGAGGAACTGCGCAGGCCTCTAAGATAGGGAGTAGCAATTCATTGGGCAAGCTTTCAATAGAGGCCGAAGAGATAAAATGCATTTTATCTCCTTTGGTAGTGATGACTTTTCAGCATTTTTATTTTTTAAAGACAATATAAAAATTAAAAAAGCAAGCCAAACGAATTTGTATTCTTATTAAGGAAAAACAACTCGTAAATAATCCACCACGCTTTTATTTCAGATAGATTTAAGAAAAGGGGAGGCCTTCCAAGCATTCAGGAGCAGTCACAGGTTTTTGCGATTAAGTGACACGGCAATTTTAGTCTGGCTAAAAGAATGAGATTGATTCTTTGCCTTATTTGAGAAAAACGGCTCTTTTTGGTGCAATTCTTTAATTCTTTTACCGTATGATGGAATACAATACGCCTAGCTTCTTCCTGTCAAGAAAGGTTGTTCTCCCAGCCTAGCAATCTGCAGAAAAAAAGAGAAACTTCCTGTCATTATAAATGGGTAGGCTAGCTTAAGTTACTTAGTTGCGGGAAGGAAAGCGGATTACTTGTTTAAAGATAAGATGGCTAAAAGTTTTTTATTTCATTTTAGCTCACCCCAATTTAAAAAGTACTTATGGCCACTCTACAATTGGAAACGCTGCCTTATTTTTTTCGGAGATATCTTTCAAAGGATTTTCGGCTAATCTGAGCATGGTAAGCTGAAACAGTTGTCCTATTTCTACAGGAAGACTGGTGAGCTGGTTTTGGTTTAAGTAAAGCGCTCGCAGCTGAGACAGCTGCCCGATTTCTCCAGGCAGACTGGTGAGCTGGTTTTGATTTAAGATAAGCCTTTTCAGCTGAAACAGCTGCCCGATTTCTGCAGGCAGGCTGGTGAGCTGGTTCTGATTTAAGAAAAGCCATAACAGCTGAGACAGCTGCCCGATTTCTGCAGGCAGGCTGGTGAGCTGGTTTTGAGTTAAGTAAAGCCCTTGCAGCTGAGACAGCTGCCCGATTTCTGCAGGCAGAGCGGTAAGCTGGTTTTGATGTAAGTAAAGCGTTTGCAGCTCAGGCAGCTGCCAGATTTCTGCAGGCAGAGCGGTGAGCTTGTTTTGATTTAAGTGAAGCGCTCGAAGCTGAGACAGCTGCCCGATTTCTGCAGGCAGACTGGTGAGCTGGTTTTGGCTTAAATCAAGCCTTTGCAGCTGAGACAGCTGCCCGATTTCTGTAGGCAGAGCGGTGAGCTGGTTTCCTCTTAAGTCAAGCGTTTGCAACTGAGACAATTGGCCTATTTCTGGGGGTAAGTAAGTCAAGCCTTCATTAGATAAATTTAGCGAAGTTAAGTTTTTACAATTTTCTTCAATCCAATCTCTAAGAAGCTCTCCTTTTTTCTCTAGAGGCAAGTGCTTAATTTCTTCTCGGCTCAAGTATTCTTTCCCACCAGGAAGTTTTTTCCAAGCTAAAAGGCGATTAATATTTAAAAGATAAGAAGCGTAATTAGCCAGCCTTAAGCCTCTTTTTTCTTCTGTTTTCTCTTTCAATTCTACTAGAGGCAAGTGCTTAATTTCTTCTCGGCTTAAGTATTTTTCCCTACCAGGAAGCTTTTTCCGAAGCAAAAAACGATTAATATTTAAGAGATAAGAAGCGTAATTAGCCAGCCTTAAGCCTCTTTTTTCTTCTGTTTTCTCTTTAGATTCCAAAGTTGAAAGAGACTTGGCTAAAGTAAAGATTTGCTTAAAGATTGCATTTACCTTTGCTGCTTCAGTAAGCTTTTCTTCTAGCTTATAAATCCTATCTACAATAAGAGCCTGCTCCTTAACATTTCCTTGAGGAACATGCACTTTACCTATTTGTTTATAAAGAGAAGGCATGACTTCAGTAGCCAGCAGATGATGCCATCTTTTACAGACGCTAAATAAGGGAGGAACTGCGCAGGCCTCTAAGATAGGGAGTAGCAATTCATTGGGCAAGCTTTCAATAGAGGCCGAAGAGATAGGATGCATTTTATTTCCTTGGGTAGTAATGGCCTTTTATCATTTTTATTTTTAAAGGCAATATAAAAAAATTAAAAAGGCAAGTCAAACGAATTCCTGTTCTTATCAATGAAAAGCAACTCACAAATGATCTACATCGCTTTTTTTTCAGATAGATTCACGGAAAGAGCGGAGACCTTCTAAGCATTCAGGAGCAACCACAGGTTTTGGGGATTAAGTGACGCGGCAATTTTTGTTTGGCTAAAAGAATGAGATTGATTCTTTGCTTTATTTGAGGAAAACGGCTCTTTTTGGTGCTTTGTTTCAATTCTTCTACCGCCTGATGGAATACAATACGCCTAGCTTCTTCCTGTCAAGAAAAGTTGTTCTCCCAGCCATAACACTCTGCAAAAAAAGAAAAACTTCTTGTCGTTATGAATGTGTAGGTTAGTTTAAGCTTGCTTAGCTGCCGGAAGGAAAGCGGATTACTTCTTTAAAGATAAGATGGCTAAAAGTTTGTTATTCATTTTAGCCCACACCAATTTAAAAAGTACTTACAGCCATTCTACAATTGAAAACGTTGCCTTATATTTTCGGCGATATCCTTCAAAGGATTTTCTGCTAATTCAAGGGTTTGCAGCTTAGACAGCTGCCCGATTTCTGTAGGTAGAGCAGTGAGCTGGTTTTGATGTAAGTAAAGCACTCGTAGTTGAGACAGCTGCCCGATTTCTACAGGCAGGCTGGTGAGTTGGTTTTGATTTAATTCAAGCCTTTGCAGCTTAGACAGCTGCACAATTTCTGTAGGTAGAGCGGTGAGTTGGTTTTGATTTAATTCAAGCCCTTGCAGCTGAGACAGTTGCCCTATTTCTGCAGGCAGAGCGGTGAGCTGGTTTTTATTTAAGTAAAGGAATTGTAGCTGAGACAGTTGCTCGATTTCTGTAGGTAGAGCGGTGAGCCGGTTTTGGCTTAAGTTAAGCCATTGCAGCTTAGACAGCTGCCCGATTTCTACAGGCAGGATGGTGAGTTGGTTTTGATTTAATTCAAGCCCTTGCAGCTGAGACAGTTGCCCTATTTCTGCAGGCAGAGCGGTGAGCTGGTTTTTATTTAAGTAAAGGAATTGTAGCTGAGACAGTTGCCCGATTTCTGTAGGCAGAGCGGTGAGCTGGTTTTGATGTAAGTAAAGCTCTTGCAGCTGAGGCAGCTGCCCGATTTTTGCAGGAAGGCTGGTGAACTGGTTTTCTCTTAAGTCAAGCGTTTGCAGCTGAGATAGCCGCCCTATTTCTACAGAAAGGCTGGTGAGCTGGTTTTTATTTAAGTCAAGCGTTTGCAGCAGAGACAGCTGCCCGATTTCTGCAGGCAGAGCAGTGAGCTGGTTTTGGCTTAAGTTAAGCCATTGCAGCTGAGAGAATTGACCTATTTCTGTAGGTAGAGCGGTGAGCTGGTTTTGATTTAAGTGAAGCACTTGCAACTGAGACAATTGACCTATTTCTACAGGCAGGCTGGTGAGCTGGTTTTGATTTAAGTGAAGCACTTGCAGCTGAGACAATTGACTTATTTCTACAGGCAGGCCAGTGAGCTGGTTTTGATTTAAGTGAAGCACATGCAGCTGAGGCAATTGACCTATTTCTACAGGCAGGCTGGTGAGCTGGTTTTGATTTAAATAAAGCACTCGTAGTTGAGACAGCTGGCCGATTTCTGCAGGCAGACTGATGAGCTGGTTTTGATTTAAGTAAAGCACTCGCAGCTTAGACAGTTGCCCGGTTTCTGCAGGCAGAGCGGTGAGCTGGTTTTCATTTAAGTAAAGGAATTTTAGCTTAGGCAGCTGCCCGATTTCTGTAGGCAGAGCGGTGAGTTGGCTTACAGCTTAGGTATAATTGAAGCAGCCTTAGAGTGATTTCCTATCCGATAACTCGCGTTAAATTATGAGTTTTTCACTAAAAATAAGGTTAAGTGAATATGAGATTTTAGCTAATCCAAAGTTCTGAGCACCTCTTGGCCCCCTCAATCCGTTAATTACTTATCTGTCATGCTTGAAGAGCTAAAGCGAATGAAGGAATTTAAAACCCTGCTTTTTTTTCTAAGCGCCACTAAAAAACAAGGAATTTCTTAGATAACAGCCGTTAAAAAATATATTTTTTCCATACAATTAACCAATCTATTCCAAACCAAATGATAGCAGCAAAGCTCAGCAGACAAATAAAGGCGAAAAAATAGGCGATAAGGATAAAAAAGCCGTCATCTTCTAAAAATGCTAGGCCAAAGGCTAGAAGGGGTAAAGCTGCTAATAAGTTGGTGAAAGGAATGGGAAGTGGTAAAGATAAAAAGAAAGCCAAAACAGCAATGGTCAGTCCATGAATAATATGTAAATAGCGATTTCTTACTAGCCCTACCCACCGGGTAGAAATCAAAAAGCCAAGCTTGGTATCTATTTTAAGCACATAGAACATTACCTTCTTCAAAAACAAAAAGGGGATCTTTTTTTGCAATAACATCTTAGGAAGCCAAACTTTATGTCCAAACGCAATCTTTAAACCTATTAAAAGGATTAACAATCCTAAAAGGGTGGATAGCCCAGGAATTTGCATGGGGCTACAGAAAGGAAGACTCAACACAATTAATAAGGTAGCGTAACCTTGATCGGCCAAATGATCCATAATTTTTTGGACCGATAGCTCTTCTGAATGCGTTTGGCTTAATAAATTCTCGAGCTTTTCAGCCAAAGAAGAACATTTTTTTAACATATTGCTCTGTAATGAAATTGCTGGATGTAGGATTGAGAATAAAAACTTGCGTATAAGGCTATCAATTTTATTAACCTTTATCCTCTTTATTTGGATTAAAAGATCTTTTTAAGGGCTAAAAAATGTTGCGCTTCACCTACCACTTTTGTCTTTTCTGCCCTATTCGTTGTTTACTTAAAAAGGAGAGCTTTTGGCAACAGACCCAATGAGCTTAAAAACTTTTAATTGCGTATAGTGATTATAAAATTTCAGCTGCAAGGGCTGCCAATTCACTGCGTTCTGTCTTCTCCATAAATACATGTCCATAAACTTGCTGATTGCTAAAGCGTCCCACCACATAGCTAAGGCCATTAGAATCCTTGTCTAAATAAGGATTATCAATTTGTGTAGGATCCCCTGTTAAAATAACCTTCGTGTTTTCTCCTGCACGAGAAACAATCGTTTTCACTTCATGAGGAGTTAGGTTTTGAGCTTCATCAATAATAATATACATCTTTGGCAAAGAACGTCCCCTTATATAAGTAACGGCCTCCATTTCAATCTTTTTGCTTTCCATCACCCACCGCAGAGTTTCGCTAGGCTCACTTCCTGCAGAATCACAGAGATATTCTAGATTGTCATAGATAGGTTGCATCCAATTTAATAATTTTTCTTCCTTAGTGCCTGGCAGATACCCAATGTCACGCCCCAGGGGAATCACAGGACGGCTAACGAGAATGCGCGTATAAGTCCCTTCATCGAATACCTTACGTAAGCCACAAGCCAATGCTAAAAGTGTTTTTCCCGTACCTGCTTGCCCAATCAGTGAAACTAATTTGATTTCATCCCGCAAAAGGGCATCGATCGCGCATCTTTGCTCTACGTTAAGAGGTTTAATTCCCCAAAGGTTATTAGCTTTTATAAGGGGCTCAACTATCCCTCGCTTTGCATTATACTTACCAACCCCTGATGAGTGCTCCGGAGAAGAAAAAATACAATATTCATTAGGATGTAAATCTTCAGCCTCTACCTGAATAGCTCCATCTTTGTAAAACACATCAATAGCATGTTTAGGCATTTCTATCCGGCGTAACCCCTTATACATGGACGCATAAGAATATTTTAAATTTTCGTAATCTTCTGTTTCTAAACCAATAGCTTCGGCTTTAATACGGGCAGCAAAATCTTTGGAAACAAATACCACGTCCTCTCCCTTCTCTTTTAGAAAGAAAGCAGCTAAAATAATTTTATTATCATTATTGGAAAGAGCAAAATTATAAGAGTAATCGGTTTTAAATTCGACTTGGATACGTATCACTGCCTGGTTATCTAAAGTAACGCCGGCATGCAAGTTTCCAGCGCCTATAGTATTTAGATTACTTAAATAGCGAAAGACCGCACGCGAATTACGTCCTAAATCGCTTGGCAAGCGTTTCATTTTGTCCAATTCTTCTAATACCGTGACGGGAATAATCACATTTTGGCCAGGAAATTTGATGATCGCTTCTGGATCATGCAATAAAACGTTAGTATCAAGAACAAATGTTTTCGAGAGCATACTAGATCTCCTTGTTGCGATAAATCAGTAGCAAATTTTCTTTTCGACTTGAACAAAAAAGGAAAACAGGAAAATTTTACTTTTCTGTAAGGCAGGTCTCTTAGATATAAGATAAGGAATGAGAAGAAAAAAGTAAAAAATTAATATTTTTTAATATATTCTTTTTCGTGAGCAGACCTTATTTACTACTCATTTACTTCTTTATCAATATGTTACAAATCAACTCAGCACTCAACAACCTTGACTGCTAAAAAATACTTGACTTGTATTTTCTTTTATCGTATGTTATGAGTATAATTAAAGATTATTACATTATTTTTAATAAGTGAGGTATCAGGATGAAAATTAATGATAAAATATTAAGCATCCCCCCTTATATTTCGACTAGCTGGAGGCATGTAAAATCTCTCCAAATGAAAGGACCTTTTTTAGTCATCACTTTAATGGGCGGCGAATCAATTAACATTCCTAACCTTAAAGCAGAAGTAATTGAGCAAATCTTCAGTGCCCATGCTGAGTATTTAGAAAAATCTATTGATTCTCAAGAGGATGACCCTACTTTATCTCAAGCCATGTTAAATACCGATCAAGGCGAAGTGCCTTTTAAGCTGGGAATTGGCTCTATCGATGGTATGGGCAATCCCTTAATTCATAATCCAGCACAACGTGATGCTCCCGATATTCCTAAGCAAATTTTAGAAAAGATTGCAGCTATCGCTAAAATTATTTCTCCCGAAGAGCTGAATGTATTGCCTAAAGCAGAATTAGACTGTAACTGTCTTCACTGCCAAATTGTGCGCACCATCAATATAGCTGTGGAGCCAGAAATGATGACCGCTCTGAACGCAGAAGAAGAGGAAGTTAAAGAGGAAGAACTAGTCTTCCAACAATGGGATGTGACCCAAGCAGGTGATAAGCTATTTAATGTGATGAACAAGTTAGATACGCAAGAAAATTATAGAGTCTATTTAGGACATCCTGTGGGCTGTACTTGTGGAAAATCAAGCTGCGAGCATATAGTAGCTGTCCTTAAAAGTTAAAAGCTTATTATTTTCCCTAGCTAATCCCCCATTTTTCTGAGGCCCGTAAACACTCCAAATTAATGCATCGCACTATTTTTTATCTTTTTCGTTAAAGAAAAAATTGTCTGATGCATTAATTCTATCCAAACCTCCTAACTTCCTTGACAATTTTTAATCTAGCCCATAAAATTTTTATCTATAACTATTACTTTTAGGAGCCAACTGATGAATCAAGCAGCCTTGTACTTGCTGGCAACTTTCTTCTTTACTCAATGTCTCAGCCAGCCTGTTTATAGCGACTTAAAAAAAACAGCCTATTCACTCCATCCAGATTCTTCTGCTACCGCGCAACCATTTCCAGCTTTTACAGGACGCACTCTAAAAAATAAGGTAAGAATCCGCCTTCAACCTAATTTAGAAGCACCTATTTTACGTGAAAGCAATAAAGGAGATTTATGGATTGTTGTAGGAGAAAGCGATGATTTTTATGCTTTAGCGACCCCTGAGGACCTTAAAGGATATGTTTTTCGCACTTATGTATTAGACAACACCATTGAAGGAAACCGTGTGAATGTACGCCTAGAGCCTAATCTAGAGGCCCCTATTATTGCCCAACTTCAAACGGGTGACAAAGTTGATGGTCAAATTAGCGCTCTTAATAATAAATGGCTAGAAATTATTCCCCCTGCCTCTACCCATTTTTACATCGCTAAAGAATATATTGAAAAAATAGGCAATGCTGATTTAAAAGCCTCTTTAAATCATAAACGAAAAGAAGGGGTTAGCCTACTTGAAAGCACACTTACTCAAAGTCAGCAAGAGTTCCTTAAACCGTGGAATCAGATTAATTTAGAGAAGATTAATGATAATCTTAGTAAAATAATTAACAATTACTCCGACTTTCCAGAAATCCAAAGTAGAGCAAGAGAATTATTAGCCACTATCCAAGAAGATTATTTACAGAAAAAGATCTATTATCTAGAGAATCTTTCCACCCATGCCGAGCAACTCCACACTCATAACAAGACACTTTCTAGCAAAGTGGCTTTACAAGAGCAAAGAATTGCTGAGCTAGAACAAGCTAATCAACCCGAGCTTCTTAGTAACTCCCCTGTAGCTTCAAGTAGCCATATTGTTGATAGAATGAGTGCATGGTTACCCGTAGAAAATCAATTATATGAAACATGGGCAGAAATGCATGATAATCAGCCTATCTCGGCTTATTATGAAGACCAGTGGCAACAAGCCAGCACAATAAAAGGCGTCATCCAACTTTATGATCGATCTGTTCGTAACAAACCAGGCGACTTCGTGCTTTTAAATCCAGCTACCCAGCTTCCTATGGCTTATCTTTACAGTACGCAAGTAAATCTGCAAAACTATTTAGGTCGTGACATTACGCTAAAAGCCTCTCCCCGAGATAATAATGATTTTGCCTATCCTGCCTTCTTTGTTCTTTCGATAGAATAGCAAGCCTTTTTATTAGGGCGCTGAAAGGCGCCTCATTACTTTAGGCAAATTATCTTTTCTATGAAATTTCTAAGCTATTGAAAAAACAACCAGGTGCTTATCATTTTTTATTCATTGACAGATAACCGCGTTTGTAATGGACTCTCTTCCAGTTCTGAAATATTTGTAGGCATATTTGTCGACCTCCGTGTCTTTAAATCTACAGTTTCAAGTAGCTCAATTTCATTTTGCCCACCCACTCCAAGATCTTTAAACTTCCTAGCCGTCACTAACACTCGGCCTTCAAAAGAGCCTACGGTCTTGTTATAAGCTTCTACAGCTCTAGTTAAGCCTTTTCTTACATCTTCAAAATGTTCACTCATCACTTGCAAGCGATCATACAATTGGCGGCCTAATTGGCTAATCGCCTGAGCATTTTCGGCAATCAGCTCTTGCCGCCACCCATAAGCCACGGCCCGCAGCAAAGCTATCAAAGTAGTAGGGGTAGCTAAAATAACCTGTTGATCTACTCCATGTTCGATTAAAGAAGGATCGTGTTCTAGAGCTGCACTAAAAAATGTTTCTCCTGGAAGAAAAAGGACGACAAATTCAGGTGCTGGCTGAAACTGGTCCCAATAAGCTTTTGCAGAAAGCTGATTGATATGAGTACGGACCTGTTTAGCATGCTCTTTTAACTTCATAATTTTATCCGTTTCATTAGGCATCTCTAAAGCCTCTAAATAAGCTTGCAAAGGCGATTTTGCATCCACTACGATCTGTTTGTTATTAGGTAGATTAATAATAAGATCAGGTCTTAGACGTCGCTCATCCTGGGTAGAACTTTCTTGCTGCAAAAAGTCGCATTTTTCAACCATCCCGGCCATTTCTACGACCCGTCGTAATTGGATTTCCCCCCAGCGCCCCCGCACATGAGGCATACGCAATGCTTTTACTAAATTTGCCGTTTCTTGCTGTAGCTGCGCATTAGCAGTATATAAGCTTTTTACTTGCTCAGTGAGAGTAGCGTAAGCTGAAACACGAGATTTCTCTAAATCTTCAATCTTGCTATCAAATTTTTCTAGTTTCTCTTTGATGGGTTTAACAAGCTCGTCAATGGCTGCCTCACGCATTTTTAAATCCCCTTTAGCCCCCTCTTGCAATTTTTCAAAACGAGCAGCAGCTAACTCCAAAAACATCTGCGAACTTGATTTTAGAGCCTCTGCTGAAAGAGCATTAAAGGTATCAGTAAATTTTTGCTGAGCTTGATCCAAAAGCTCAAGCTTTTCTTGCATCTGCTGAGCTTGATGAGTTAATTGCGTTTCTAATTCCACAATTTTACTTCTTTGAAAGCTATTTTCTTCGCGAAAATTTTGAAGCTGTATTTCTTTACTTTCTAAGCTCTCTCGCCATTCTCGTCCCTGTTGTTCTAGCACTCGACATTTTTCCATCCATAAAGCTTTTTCGCTCTGTTTATCTTTACATTTTAAAAGTATCCAAATAAAACTCACTCCTAAGGCGCCTATTACCAGCGCTAATACCCCATCTACCAGATAATCCATCTGCTTAACCTCCCCTCAAACTAAATAAAATGCCCTTATCCTAGCACTTCACAAGAAAAAATTGCGATAAAACTGTTCCCCTGCCCGAATCTAAATGGGCAAATAAAATTCGATCGAGCAAAGAGGCAATCACACACACGTAAAGGCCTACATTCACTCTATCCCCCCTCTTATCCTTTAATACCAGGTAAGCGGCCATCACGCCTGACCAGCTTTTAAGGAGGGATTTTATACAAAACAGTTAACATTATTGTTACTTAAATAAAAACATACATTTTTCTAAGGATTTATAAAACCCTTCCCTCATCATGTAATTGTTAGAGCAAAAAAATAGCCTACAAACTATTTAGAAGGCAAAGCAGTTTAGATTATGGATCCTCTAGCGCTACTATAAATTTCTCGCCAGAATTCCCTTTTATGCTCGATCATTGTAGCTATTTTTTAGCTATCGAATAGAGTAGGTTAAGAGATTTTACCTATCTGCTGATGACATAGGAGTTTTTAAGCGCTCGCCAAGAAAGCAAGCTTTTGGTGATAAAACAATTTATGGCGTTTCTAATTATGGCATTTATCAAAAGATTAACGTCATAATTTTACTTTAATACTTAAAGAGGGCTTATACAAAGCTTATGAGGGAGTAGATAGAAAAGTTTTGCGTCAAAGAGGGTGATCTCTTGGAGGGGGGTAACTAAGACTAGCTCTTTTGATAACTAGTCAAAAATAGACTCTTATATGCTATGATCTTTGCTAAAAAATTCTATGTGGCTTAAATATTTCAATTTTTTAAATCTTTTCTAACCTATAAGAATTGCGCAAACAGATAAAAAAGAAATAATAAATATCCGGTAAACTTTTATTTAGATAAAAAGAGATTGATGTATTGTAAGAAAATTAGGTAGAATAGCAAAAAAAAAAATTATTTTATGCTACATTCTTCCAACCGCTCTTTATGGCTTATTCCCTTAATTTCTATTTTCTTGCTAACCCCCTTTAGTTCTACCCTTGATCTGGCAATAGCACGCTATTTTTTTGATAACGGCCATTTTCAATCCAATAGCTTTTTAAATTTTCTCTATTCTTATGGAATGGTTCCAGGCTGGATCTTAACTTTATTTGCTTTATTATTCTTGGTTTTATCCTACCTCCATCCTTTCTGGAAATGTTGGCGACCTTATGCCCTTATTCCTCTTTTAACGATGATTGTAGGAGCTGGCATCATTGTAGACTTATCGCTAAAGGGTCATTGGGGACGCCCGCGTCCTAAGCAGCTTGAAGAATTTGGTGGCATCCAACATTTTAGGCCTTTTTACCAACCTAATTTCTTCCATCAACCCGAACCTTCTAAATCTTTTCCTAGTGGCCATTGTTCGATGGGCTTTGTTTTCTTATCGCTTACCCTGATAGGGCGGCGGTTAAGACAGCGTTGGCTTTATTGGTGTGGCACTTTTACTTCGGCGATTTTAGGAGCTCTACTAGGCTATACCCGTATGGCCCAAGGAGGACATTTTTTTACTGATGTTATTTTTGCAGCGGCTTTTATGTGGTGGACAGCTCTCTTTTTTGATTGGTTGATATTTGAGCAACGGATAGCAGATGAAAAGTTTGACAAAGAAACAGTATGAATTATTGAGTTACATAAAAACCTATCTTCAAACCCACCATTATGCCCCCAGCTATCGAGAAATCATGCAGCATTTCTCTTTTTCTTCTCTAGGCACAGTGTATAAATATATTACTATTTTAAAAAGCAAAGGCCTGCTGGAGTCAAAAAAAAAGAGCAGTCGCTCACTTTCTTTACTTCATGACTATCCAACAAAAAAGAACTTTTCCAGCTTATCTTTACCTTTCATTGGTTACATTTCTGCAGGAGAACCTATTGAGACTTTCCCTAGAAGCCTTTCTTTTGAAGTGCCTAGCTCTTTGGTTACCATGCCTGAAGCCACCTACATCCTTAAAGTGAGAGGAGATAGCTTAGTGGAAGAACTTTTGGCTGATGGAGATTATTTAGTGGTAGAAGCACGTCAAGAAGTCCAGGCAGGAGAAACAGTATTGGCTCTTTTAAACCAAAATGATGTCATTATAAAAAAATATTTTCTAGAAGATGTTTATGTCCGCTTAGTCAGTCGTAGTCTTCACAACCACCCTGTCATCCTAAGAGAAGAAGATATCATGGTTCAAGGCGTGGTAGTAGCGGTTATTAGAAAAAATTTTTAAAAGCCTTTCTCAGCCTCGACTTTAAAATGAAAAACAAGCTAATGGATGAACAGATAGGAGCACAAACCGCAATTAAAGAATCTATTAAGCTTCTTGGCAGCCTAAACATCCTTATACAACTAAGGCTCGTGAGTGAAAAGATCTTTGCCAATCCAATAAATAAGCTTTACCTCTCCTTAAAAGGAGTATAAATTAAGCGGCTTATAGCTAAAATTTATCAACCATTTGTTAGACTAGATTTCATCCTCATCTTCTTCGGGCTCCGGCTCGTAATCCTCCAGAGCTTTAGCTTTTTTGCCTGCAATGATTCTTGCTAGCGATAATACCCAGGCTACGATCAAATAAATCCAAGATAAAGCAAAGAAAACTAACGCAAAATGAGTCAAAAGTCCATAAATAATGAAAACAGCTGCCACCACGGTAAAAAACACCACTTGGAAAGTAGCTACGCGCATATGCAAATTCTTTAAGCTTGGAAATTTCCATCGGCTAACCATAAAGTAGCCGATAGTAATCATCATAAAAAATAGAATCCATGCCCGGGTTATTTCCTGTATGGAAATGAGATGATGGAATTCCTCGGATATTAAAAAGAGGTTTCCTGAGACTGCCGCTGCGGCCGCTGCGGGAATAGGCAGGCCTGTAAAGTTTTTTGGTTTCTCTTCTAAAGGGAAATCAATGTTGAGAATAGGGCTTGGGCGGTTGTGCACGCTGAAGCGAACGAGACGTAAAACTCCACATACTGTATAAATCATGGCTCCGGTGGTAAGGAAAAATGAAAGCTCGGTGCCGGGAGATAACGCTAGGCTTTTAAGAATAATAACCGAAGGGCAGACGCCGAAAGTAATGGCATCAGCCAACGAATCAAACAACCCTCCAAATTCGCTTTGCGCTTTCATCGCGCGAGCAACAGCTCCATCTAATAAGTCAGCAAAAGCTGCTAAGAGAAGGATAGCCGCCGCTTCCGTCAAGGCTTGCGCAGAGACTTCCCCACGAGTTATCATACTAATCTTAAATATTACAAAAAGACCGCATGTTAAACCAAAGGCTGTAATTACATTAGGCAGCAGATAAACTTTTTTCATAGATGAACCAAATAATAGGAAAGTTATAGTACAAAAAAAAAGACTACAAGTACAGAACGAAAAGATTATCCGCTCTAAACATGCAAAGGTCTACCTTTTCATCCTTCTTTCCCTTTCATTTATATAAAAACAAATTTTTACCTATTACACTTTACTAAGCAATTTGCCTCTTTGCGCTATAAGTGTAAATCTGGTATACCTAGATCATTTTTAACCTCTATTTAAATAAAATAGGCTCTCAAAAAGGTTATTAACCTTTAAATTTATAGGCCCCTATGGCAAAAAAAACTCCTTCTCTTCGACGTGTCACGGACAAATATCTTGATTTTACAGTTACAAAAGCCCTAGAAATTCCAGAGCTCCAATGTATTTTAACTGAGCTAATACACACACCTACCGGAGCCCAAGTCATGCATTTGGGAAACGAAGACCCGGAAAACCTTTTCTGTCTATCTTTTCAAACGCTTCCCAATTCCTCCAATGGGGTGGCTCATATTTTAGAACATACAGTTTTATGCGGCTCAGAAAAGTTTCCGGTCAAAGATCCCTTTTTTGCGATGACTCATAGAAGCCTCAACACCTATATGAATGCCCTTACAGGTCAGGACTTTACATGTTATCCTGCTGCTTCTCAAGTTCCAAAAGATTTTTATAATCTTTTAGAAGTCTACCTCGATGCGGTATTTAAACCTAACCTTAAATACTTTAGCTTCTTACAAGAAGGGCACCGCCTTGAATTTAGTAATCCTACAGATCCCCACTCTCCTTTAGAGTATAAAGGAATAGTGTTTAATGAAATGAAAGGAGCAATGGCTTCACCGATGTCTCGCCTAGGCGAAGCTTTAAATCAAGCCATGTATCCTAATACCATTTATGGATATAATTCAGGCGGCGATCCAAAAATTATTCCTTCCTTGAGTTATAATGAACTTGTAGAGTTTCATCAAAAATATTATCACCCCAGTCGCTGCCTATTCTTCTTCTATGGCAATTTACCGCTTGTGGAACATTTAGACTTTATTACTCAGCATACTTTGAGGTGGGCTAATAAAGCTTCTCCCTTACCTCCCATTCCTTTCCAACCTCGGTTTTCTATTCCCCACTATGTACATGAATTTTACCCCATCGCCTCTCATGAGCCCACCGAAAATAAAACAATGCTTGCGCTAGGATGGCTGACTTGCCACATTCTAGAACAGCATGAACTGCTAGCGCTTAGTATTATAGAGATTATTTTGATGGATACGGATGCATCTCCTTTAAAAATGGCTCTACTAAAGTCGGGTTTATGCAAAACGGCGAGTGCTTACATAGACACAGACATTCATGAAGCACCCTTTATAATCATTCTTAAAGGCTGCAAACCTGAAAGCGCGGGCCCAATAGAGAACCTTATCAGAAGCACTTTAATAAAAATTACTAAGGAGGGAATTTCTTTAAATTTGATAGAAAATGCTATGCATCAATTAGAATTTTTCCGCAGTGAAATCACAGGCGATCAATCCCCTTTTGGACTTTCTTTGTTTATGCGTGCAGCCCTTTTAAAGCAGCACGGCGCTAAGCCAGAAGAAGGGCTCATGATCCATACCCTTTTCGACAGGCTGAGGCAGCATCTTACAGATAACCCTCGCTATTTAACTAACTTAATTCACAAATATTTTATTGATAACCCTCATTATGTACGCCTTATTTTAGAGCCTAGCAAAGAGCTTGAATCTCAAGAGCTGGAGCAAGAAAGAGCTGCTCTAAATAAAATTCATCAATCTTTATCAGTTAAAGAGATAGAACATCTATTACAGCAAGCAAAAGAACTTACCGCTTTCCAAAAAGCTCAAGAGGAAGCGTGTTTAGATATTTTGCCTAAGCTTTCTTTAGAAGATATTCCTGTACATGGTAAAGACTACTTATTAAACCAAGAAAGGATAGGCAATTTCCAAGTATTCACTCATTCTTGCTTTACAAACCGAATCATCTATGCAGATCTAGTTTTTAATTTACCCAATATGGAAGAGACGGATTTATTTTACGCACGCCTCTTTACCCTTTTACTGCCTCAAATGGGATGCGGTGGAAGAAATTACATGGAAAATCTTGAATTCATTCAGGCTCACCTAGGAGGAATAAATGGCTTTCTATCTCTTAACATTCAAGCCCACGACTTTAATAAAATCTCACCTACCTTATCGCTAAAAGGGAAAGCTCTTTATCGTAAAGCACCCCAGCTTTTTCAACTTCTTCATGAAATGGCTACCTCTACAGATTTTAAAGATCTGCCACGCGTGAAAGAAATTCTGCAAAAACATTATACGACCTTAGAAAGCTCTATCAACCAAAATTCTCTTCGCTATGCTACTAATCTTTCTGCGGCAGGACTTAGTATACCCTCTCATATTTCTAATCACTGGTATGGACTAGAATACTTTTGGAAAATTAAAGAGCTAGCCTTGAATTTTGAACTTCATAAAGAAATTTTAATCGCAAAGCTTATAGAAATGAAAGACAAGCTTTTAGCCACTGACAACCCCCACTTAGTGCTTTCTTGCGATGCTAAAATTTATGAGGAGATTAAAGCCCAAAATTTTTATGGTCTTCTAGAGATGCCACTTCATTCTTATGAACCTTGGAAAGGAGACTTCATCCTCTCTCCCGTCGTTTCTCAGGGACGCACGATTTCAGCGCCCGTGGCTTTTATTAGCAAAGTTTTCAACACAGTTCCTTATATTCATGAGTATGCGCCTGCTCTAAGCATTGCTGCCTTTTTATTTGATAATTTAACTTTACATCCAAGCATTCGTGAACAAGGAGGAGCCTATGGGGGAGGGGCTGTCAGCAATGCAATGTCTGGTAATTTCTATTTTTATTCATATCGTGATCCTCATATTTTTAGTACATTAAATGCATTTGAAGCCTCGATCAATCATATTCTTCAGGGCGAATTTGATGATGAGGATGTAGTCGAAGCTAAATTAGAAATGATTCAAGCAATGGACGCTCCTGTTTCTCCAGGGAGCCGTGCCGATTTGGCATATAGCTGGCTAAGAGAAGGAAAAACTGCCGCTGTACGGCAAACCTTCCGCACCAAACTTTTAGCATTAACAAAACAAGAGATCATAGAGACGGTAAGAACTTTTATTGCCCCTAACTGGCAAAAGGGAGCAACGATTGCTTTTGCAGGAAAAGAGCTTCTGGAAAAAGAAAATGCTTTATTAGCTGAGCATCATCGCTCTCTCTTGCAAATTGAGACAATTTAAGGTTTTCTCTTTCTAGCATTTCCTATGCAGCATCGAGCATTCATGGATCGAGGATAACAAACCTATTAAAATAAGATGAGCTCTAGCTAGTAAGTAAGGAACGCTCCTCACTCGCTTATTATAAGCTTACCTTAAACTCTTAGTAATTTTATCTGGGGAAAAAGCTGAAAACTAAAGAAAAAAAGACTTAGATTTCTAAGCTTTAATCTGATCGCTTAAATTTTTAACTTTATTTCTTTTTAACTCTATTAGATAGGTGAGAGGCCTTAGAGCAGTTATTTAAATCATTAGGCTTTGAAAAAAATTATGGCTTCAATTCAAGAGGTGCGCCCGTATGATAACTATAAACTTCCTTTTTATCACACAAAAAGCAGCTTTTCCTAAAGCATAGAATCATCTAGTCGAAAGAGTAAGGTGTATAAAGCATGCATAAAATTTAAGATTTTTTCGTTCAAAGATAATAGGCTTTTTAAGCTACTTCTTCTGCAGCCTGGTAATTTATAAAAACCCCTACTGTTAAGTAGAAAGACAGCTTTCAGAGGGCTGGATATGTAGACTAAATTTTTTTAAAGCGGATAATAAAAAGCCTAGGTAGAGAATAACCTAGACTTTTTAGAGCATAAATTTGAAAAGATGCAAAATTAAACAGCTTTTCGGATATTTTTCTTCTTAAGAGCTGATTCGGCATACTGTTTCATGTCTTGTGCATGAATAACCCATGCCGCACCTTTACGCTGAGCTTTTAACATACCTACACGGGTGGCATAATAGATTTTTTGCGCTGGGACGCTCAGCATCTTAGCTACCTGATTAACCGAATAGTATCCTTTATTATTATCAAACAACAACTCACCATTAAAGGTAGATTTAGAGCGCGAATACTTTTGCTTGCGATAAGCTTCCAGATCATCTAAATGGATCGTCCAACGGGTAGTCTCTTTACTAGCCTTCAATTTATTTAATTTAATGGCCACATAGATAGCTTGGCGTGTTACTTTGTTAAGTTTGGCGGCTTCGGTAATTGAAACCAACTTATTTTCAAACTTCTGATTATCCTTAGGTTTGGTCATGGTTTTAATCTCCAAAATTTTCTGTTTAATAATTTGTGGTAAATATATTTATGATATTTTTTCAGTCTTGCGAACATCTGTGCCTACATCTTAAGCAATTTAAGATGCTTGGCTCACATTTTCAGAGACTTATATTTTATTGTTTTCTAAAAAGGCCTTAAAATTCTTTAACTTAAGGTAATAGTATTGCATAAAAAAGAATTGAAATCAAGCTTTTCTTTATATGAAATTTAAATTTTTTTTATTAGCTATTTACCTTCTGTCAATTGATGTTCAAGGCGTTAAAAACCAATAGAAATAAAGAAGACAAGCCTTTATAATGAGTTTTTAGATTTTTATCAGGAGAAATGGATGTCTGGGGTTAAAAAGACCATATTTTTGTTATTATATTTGCTGACCTCTTTCCTCTCTGTAGCAGAAGGCAAGCTGCCCGATTTAACTCCTGCTATACTATCTACCAAGCTGAATGAAATTATGAAAACACATGCTTCTCATAAAGGGCTTACACCTGTCCTCATTGAAAGAACTTTAAATAATTACCTCGAAATACTCGATCCTAATAAAAGTTATTTCATTGAACCTGATATCGCTCAATGGCTGCACCCCTCTAGCCATTTACTCGATCAGATTCTGCAGGATTATCATCGAAATAATTTTAGCCAATTTGAGCAAATTCACCAGATCATGATTCAAGCCATTAAACGTCGTCAGACATTGGAAGAAAAAATTGATATAAGCAACCTTCCTAAGCAGGTGCGAACAGATGAATTTAAAGAGATGAAATGGACTCTTACTGAAAAAGAGCTTTTAGCTAGGTTAGAAAGGATAAAAGCTTTGCAAATAGAGGCTTCGGAAAAACTAACCCCCGATCAAAAAGGTAAAACCCTTAAACGCATCCAGAAACGCCAAGCAAAATATGAAGAGGATATTCTAGCCACCAACTCTTTAAAACACGAGCAATTCTTACTAGCCAATATTCTTAAAGCGACCGCTTCTGCCTTAGATAGCCATACTGCCTATTTTACACCTGATGAGGCCGCCCAGTTCATGATTCATGTGCAACAACGTCTTTTTGGCATTGGGGCCCAACTAAGAGATGATCTGAATGGTTTTAGTATTATTAAAATTATCGAAGGAGGTCCCGCGGCAGAAAACAAAATGCTTAAAATTAAAGATCGCATTATCGCTGTAAATGGTGAATCTGTGGTGGGCCTAGACATTACGGATGCTGTAGAGCTCATTCGTGGAGAAGAAAACAGCCCTGTAACTTTAACAGTAATCCGAGAAGTACCTGAAAATGAGAATAAGATAAAAGAAGAAAAATTGGATGTAACGCTTAATCGCGGCGAAGTGGTTTTGAAAGACACGCGTTATGAATCTTCTTACGAGCCATTTGGGGATGGAGCCATCGCCTATCTAAAGCTCTACTCATTCTATCAAGACCCGGAAAGCTCATCGGCAAGTGATTTAGCTGAGGCACTTAAAAAAATTAGAAGAGAGCAGCATGTCAAAGGGGTGATTCTTGATTTGCGCTTTAATTCAGGTGGGCTGCTTTCCCAAGCAGTTGAGGTTACTGGCCTTTTTATTACCAAAGGAATTGTGGTTTCTATCAAAGACGATACAGGAAAAATCCAGCATTTACGAGCATTAGAAGGACGTAGCGTTTGGGAAGGTCCTTTAGTGGTCCTAACCAATCGAGCAAGTGCTTCTGCCTCTGAAATTGTGGCCGGCACTTTGCAAGATTATGGACGCGCTATGATCGTAGGAGATGATCATACTTTCGGAAAAGGTTCTTTTCAAACCTTTACTCTTAACACCACCATTCAAAACCATGCAGTCAATCCTCAGGGTGAGTACAAAGTTACACGAGGCCGCTACTACACAGTATCGGGGCGCACCCCTCAATTGACCGGAGTCACCTCAGATATTGTAATCCCTGGGCCTTTAGCGGAAATGGAATTAGGAGAACAGTATGCGAAATACCCTTTAGAAAACGATCAAATAAAATCTAACTTTCATGATGATCTTGCTGATATCCCTTTTTTTCAAAGAGAACAGCTTCGTATGTTTTATAGTTATGACCTACAACCTCGCCTAAGCACCTATCAACCTTATGTGGAACAACTCCGAAAAAATGCTACTTATCGCATCGAAAAAAATCCTAATTATCAAAATTTTTTGAAGGAATTAAAAAAGAAAGAAATTGCAGATGAAGAGGAGCCAGCAGAATTTGGCCAAAATGACTTACAATTGACAGAGGCTTATAATGTAATGAAAGATGTAATACTTCTCATGCAATAACCCTTTAAACAATTTAAAATAATTAAAGATTTGCTAGAGCTTCAGCTTAAAGTGTGCAGTTTATATTAAGTTTAACAATTTTTTACTTAATGGGCATCTAGAAGGTGTATCCTTCATCTTCCTCTATTTCGTTCATCTAGTTTCCCTTGAATTCTATGGGCCAATCAAGGAAAATAATCTTTCGATCGTAGATTAACTTATAAGGATTTTAGAAATGACTGTTCGTGTACGTATAGCTCCCTCCCCTACAGGCGATCCCCACGTTGGAACCGCCTACATGGCACTTTTTAACCTCATCTATGCCCGCCATCATCAAGGAAAATTTATTTTACGTATTGAAGATACTGATCGTTCACGTAGCCGTCCTGAATATGAGCAAAACATTTATACAGCCTTACAATGGTGCAATATTCAATGGGATGAAGGTCCTGATGTAGGAGGTCCTTATGGTCCTTACCGTCAATCTGAGCGTTTTGAAATTTATAAAAAATATGCCTATGAGCTTGTCGACAAGGGTCGAGCTTATAAATGCTTTTGCACGCCAGCAGACTTAGAAGAAATGCGTGAATTAGCAACTAAGTTAGGCGGCCGGCAAGGTTACGATCGCCGGTGCCGAAATTTAAGCGCGGAAGAAATCCATCAGCGTGAAACACAAAACCTTCCCTATGTTATCCGTCTCAAAATGCCTTTAACGGGAGAATGTGTGTATGAAGATCATATCAAAGGCCGTATCACTTGTCCGTGGGCCGATATTGATGATCAAGTTCTTCTTAAATCTGATGGATTTCCTACTTATCACTTAGCAAACGTGGTTGATGATTATCTTATGAAAATTACACACGTAATCCGGGGTGATGAGTGGATGAGCTCCACTCCTAAACATATTTATCTATATGAAGCTTTTGGCTGGGCATCACCTACTTTTATGCATATGCCTTTATTGCTAGGAAGAGATGGAAAAAAGTTATCTAAGCGTAGGAATCCTACCTCTATCTTTTATTACCGGGATTCTGGTTATCTAGCAGAAGCCTTTGTTAACTTCATGACATTGATGGGCTATAGCATGCCTGGTGATAAAGAGATCTATGCTCTAAACGAAATTATTCAAGAATTTGATTATAAACGCATCGGTGTTTCTGGAGCCATATTCGACGTACAAAAGCTGGCCTGGATCAACCAACAGTATCTTATAAAGAATATCCCCGAGAACAAGCTATGGGAAAGATTACGTCAATGGAATTTTAGTGATGAATATATGCAAAAATTAATGCCCTTATGTCATTCACGTATTAAGACTTTCGGCGAATTTATGGAATTATGTGATTTTTTCTTTATTAATCATCTCAAATACACACCCGAGATTTTTACTGTTAAAGGAATCGCTTATCAACAAACTCCTCTGATTTTACAGGGGATGATATGGCATATGGACGAAAATGAAAATTGGGGAAGTACAGGAATAAACCAAGCTTCAAGGAGTATGGCAGAACTATTTGGTGTAAACCATAAGAAAACCATTATGCCTCTTTTATTTGCTAGCTTAATGGGAAAATTACAAGGTCCTCCTTTATTTGATTCTGCCGCTATATTGGGAAAAGATCGCACACGTGCTAGATTTTTAGAATCCATTGAATTTTTAGGTGGTATTTCTAATAAGAAAATGGATGCATTAAAAAAAGCCTGGCAGCAAAAAGATGCTAGACATCTTATTGAATTGCCTGAGAGTAGTTAAAGAGAACTCAACCAGCTATTAGCCAATGAGGGAAACTATGCAATTAAAATTTATGAACATGTTTCATTCTATCTTATCCTTTACCATGGATGGGACTTATAAATGGATCCTGGAAGCAATAGGAATTGTATTGCTCGTTTTAATTATTAATTTCTTTGCCAAACGCGGCTTAGAGAAGCTACACCTCTATTTTGAAAGAACTAATCAAATTTGGAAAGATAGCTTTGTTCAATCTTTTTATCGCCCCTTAAGTGCTTATATATGGTTTTATGCCTTTTTTCAGCTTATTGACTTAATCAGTCACCGCGTGTTTGAGGGGACTATTTTTTCCAACCTGCCTAAAGTTCTTTCTATTGGCCTTGTTTCAGCCATCGCCTGGTTTCTTATGCGCTGGAAAAAAGCCATTATTTTCAATATGCATTTGCAAAGCCTCAAGCATGATCAGCCTATCGATTCGGGAAAAATTGATGTCATTAATAAAATGTGGACCATCATCATTTTATTTCTTGCTGCTCTATCGGTATTAGAAATAACAGGCCAGAATATTAACACGTTAATTGCCTTTGGAGGGGTCGGCGGCCTTGCAATTGCTTTTGCTTCCCAAGAAATGATCGCTAACTTTTTTGGCGGTTTAATGGTTTACGTTACCCAACCTTTTACGGTGGGAGACTGGATTAACCTGCCTGAGCGCAAGGTGGAGGGAAATGTAGAAGAAATTGGTTGGTATATGACACGCGTTCGTACCTTTGAAAAGCGCCCTATCTATATTCCAAATTCTATGTTTTCCAAAGTGGTCGTGATGAACCCAGCTAGAATGAGCCATCGCAAATTTGATGAGACCATTGGAATTCGCTACAGTGATATGCCTGTCGCTCGGCATATCATCAGTGATATAACAACAATGCTTATTGACCATTTCCACGTCGATAGAAGGTTAGGCCCGACGGTTAATTTAGAGGGCTTTGGCAGCTATGCTGTTAATATTCATATTTCCGCTTATTTATTAGATATCGATCATAGAAGCTACATTCAAGCGAAGCAAGAAATCCTATTTTCTATCTACAATATTTTAAATAAGCATGGTGCAGAAATTGCCCTCCCAACTTCGCTTCAGCTTTATAAGGAAGTATAGAGGCTTTGCCTTTCAAAGAGAGAGGGCAATCCCCCGTTAACGTTTAAGGGACATTTCCATGAATAAAATTTGATTTGTTCTTTTATCCTCTTGAGTTAAAGGCTTCTTCTTACTTTTTTTCTTAGGTCTTGGGTTTGGGCATGTAGCTTTGTTAATCCTTGATATCCTGAATCGGTTAACACTCTTATTTGTGGATTGATTTTAACCTGAGATTCTTTGAATAGCCTAAAATCATGCTTTTTGCCATTGCCAAATGT